>SLFT01000184.1 GCA_007124105.1 Candidatus Hydrogenedentota bacterium
ACCGCGCTCAGGCTGCTCTGGATGGAAGAGCACGAGCCCGAGATATACAAGCGCATGGATAAATGGCTGCTCATCGAGGATTTTCTGAACTTCATGCTGTGCGGCGCGTACGCAACAGATTATTCAATGGCCTCCTGTACCCTGCTCTTCGATCAGCGCGCCCTGGACTGGTCCAAAGAAATGCTCGACGCGGCGGGGATTGAACGACGGCTGATGTGCGATGCGCGCCCGAGCGCAACTGTCCTGGGCGAAGTGCATGAAGAAGCGGCAAAAGCCACGGGCCTTGCGCCGGGAACGCCGGTGGTACTGGGCGGACATGACTACCTCTGCGGGGCGTTGCCGGTGGGCGCGTTCACGCCGGGCGTTGCGCTGGACGTGACCGGCACCTGGGAGGTCATAATGACCGCGATTCCAGAGCCGGTATTGACGTCTGAAGTGCAGCGGACCGGTATGACCGTGGAAGCGCATGTTGCGCAGGGGATGTACGCGGCATGGGGCGGTTCCGCCGCTTCCGAAATGGTGGAATGGTACAAGAAAGAATACGGGCTTTTTGCCGCGCACCAGGCCCAAAAAGAGGGCGGCTCGGAGTGGGACCACCTGACGCAAAGCGCCGCCGCATCGCCGCCCGGCGCGCGCGGCGTCTACTTCCTTCCCCACATGTCCGCAACTGGTTGTCCGGTGGTGGACGCCAAGTCCCGGGGGGCCTTTGTGGGACTCACCAATCAGGCCACGCGCGGCGATATGTTCCGCGCCATCATCGAGGGACTCGATTATCAGTTCCTGGACGTAGTCCGCGCCATGGAGGCCGGGCTAGGAACGCCTTTCGACAAGGTAGTTGCTGTCGGCGGCGCGGTGCGCAATGCGTTCTGGATGCAGAACAAGGCCGATGTTGTGGGACGTCCAATCGAAGTGCCCGCTGTTGAAGAAGCGACCCCGCTCGGGGCGGCCATCCTTGCGGGCATCGGTATTGGCATGTACAAAGACGAGCAGGACGCCTGCAACCATGTGTATAAACCGGGAACCATTTACGAACCAGACATGAAAGAGCGCACCCGTTACGAGGACAGATTCGCGGTGTATAAGAAACTCTACCCCGCATTAAAAGAAATTAACCACCAGATATCCGAGATGGAGCGTTAACCCGTATAAGCCTCCAGGAACACACTATGTTATCCGAACATGAAATACAACAATACAAGACGATACTGTTGGCGCGGCAGAAAGAAGTGAACCAGCAGATAGAAGCCATTGCTTCGTGGTGCGAGCCGGTAGCGCCCGACCAGGCGCTCGGACGCCTCACGCGCACGGACGCCATGCAGGATCAGCAAATGGCGCTATATCAACGTCAGCAGCTGTTGCGGCAACAGACACGTCTAAAAACGGCGCTCAAGCGCATTGACGTTGGCACTTACGGGATTTGTCCCAACTGCAAACAAGACATGGATACGCGACGTCTGGATGTGGCGCCGGAAGCGCCGCTTTGTGTTTCCTGTCAAGGTAAGTAGACAACATCGTGTCGCGCCGTCTATCGCGGGCGCACTTCGATTTCATGCGTAAAAGTGGTGGACTGGCCGGGTTCGAGCAATACAGGCTTTGCCCACACCTCCGATTCAAGGTCGTTCAAATAGTCCGGGAACGCGTAAAGCCACGCAAAGTCCACCTGGGCGTCATCGAAGCGTTGAATAAGTTCGACGCCCTTTGTTCCCACAAAACGCCATTCACCGTTGGGCGCGTCCCTATCGTGGTACTGTTCGCCTTCGCGCAAGCCGGCGATAATGGGCGGCATGGCGCGTTGGATGGACTCACCCTTCCGGTTTTCGAAGGACACGCGCACGTCTTCCAGGGGGCCTAAATCGAAGTTGCTGTGGGTGCGCACAATGGTTTCGCGCGGGCCCCCGCCCAGACTTTCCACTGTCGCCGCAACACGCAGCACAGGCGCGTCATCGGCCAGCGTTATGGTGCGATGGATAAGCCATGCGCCGGTGTCCACAAGCATGGTGACGCTTGTTTCGGACTGTTCGACAATCGTGAACTGAAAGAACATGCCCTCTGGATCAAACAGGCCGCCGAGGCGCGTTTCCTCGCCGCCGCAGAAGGGGAAAAATAGGTTGCGCGTGATATTATAACCGGTAACGCATTCCCCCGTTTCCCGCTCGATAATACGCAATACCCGTCCGCCGAGGAAGGGCACAATGTCCGCCTCGAGAAAGTCGTTGCGCAACCTGGGCGCTTCCATAGGCATGGTCAGCGCCAGTCCAAGCATGGCAAGCTGGCCCGGCTCGCCATGCATCTCACGTATCGTCGCAAACCCGTGCCGTTCCATGCGCTCCATGAAGTCGGAAATCTCATCGAAGGGCGCAAAGGGACCGTTAAACGTAAGCGTTTCGTCTTCGATGCGATACCCATTGCGCGGAAAGAATCTGGCGTAGGACAGGGGCATACGGGCGACGCGTACGCGTTCCAGCAGTTCCGCGTCATCCGCGACAGCCGCTTCCGCCGCGTCAAAAAGGACGTCCGCTTCCTCGAGTATGGCGTCCGTCAAATATCCCATGGCGGCATTGGTGTACAGGTGCGCATGGATGTTCTGTTGTTCGACCACGTCTTCAAGCAGCATAATATAGTCATGCAGCGCGTCGCTGGCGTCCCCATAATAGCCGCGCAGAAAGTCGCGCAGCAGCGCGTCCGCATCCTGGTCTGGGTTCCAGGCGAGTTTCATGATATACCAGGGGCGCAGCAGACTCCATTCACCGCCGCCGCCGCCATGTCCCATGCCTTGCAGGTAAACGCCTTCCACGCCGATGTCGCGATAGAACCGCAGGTCCGCCGCCAGCGCCCGGAAATTCGGGAACGGCACATAGTAATGCGCAAAGTTCACCACGTAATGCCACACATATAAGTGGGAGGTGATTGTTGACCAGGCTTTCGCGCGTCGCTTGTAATCGGCGTCAAGCGGGCAGGTCGCAATGGGATGGCTGTCGCATGACGGGAACATGTGACACAGCCACACGGCGATATTCGGATGCATGGCCATGCCCTTGGGCGGCTCCTCGGTGTACATATACGCGAGCGTTCCGATGAGTTTGTCCGGATACACCTCGGCGGTGCGCTCGGCAAGTTTGTTCAGGAACCAGTATTGCGTACCGCCCATTGTTCCGTAGCGTTCGTTCACAGCCATGCAGGCGGCGCACTGACAGTAGTTGTAATAGTCCATCTGCGAGAAGTTATGCTGTCGCGCGTTTGGCCTGTCGCGCATACGCCGCAACATTTTCTCGGCGACAATATCAAGCACATCGGGGTTGGTCAGGCACAGCTGGGTTTCGTGGCTGCGCCGCACACCGCCGATTTCCGAGAAGTATTCAGGATGAGATTCAAAGTATTCATTGGGCGACACATACCAGAAATAGCTGTGGCAACGCCCGTCGTGTTCATGCTGGCTGCCGTAAGGGTGGTCTTTCCCGCCGCTGCCCGCGTTGTCCCGGACGCGCGCGAGGAAGGCGGCGTCCTTACCCGGCCAGGCGTAGCTGGTGTGTCGCCAGTCAAACGCCGGCAGAACCGTCTTGTCTATCTCTGGCAACGGCAGCGACGCGCGCGTGGGGATATGGGTTGCGTCCGGCGCGTACCAGCGTACGCCCACATACTCCTCCAGAAAGTCATACACCCCGTAGAGCGTTCCCGCTTCCGGCGCGCCCGCGATGAGCAGATGCCCGTCAACCGTACGCATGACATACCCTTGTTCTCCAAGCGTTTTCGGGTCGGGCGCCAGCCCCAGCGACGCGGCGAAATCGCCCATGCCCAGCGCAATGACCGGAGCGTCTCCCACGTCGGCGTTGTTGATAATCGGCAATGTTGCGCCGGTACTCGCTTCCAGGAAGGTCTGCAATTCCTCGGCGGCAACTTGCTCTGAGGCGCTTGCCTGTTCGTTCACCAGAATCCGGTAACCCGTGCGCCCTTCCCGAACAAGAAAGCGATCGGATGCGAAGCCCTGACAACAGCATCCAAGTACGCAAAGGGCAACGACCACTATCCTTATGCATGAAGTAAAAGAAACTGTATCAAACTGCGCCACGATGCTGTCCTCCTGATTCTTCGGTCCTGAAATTTTTTTTGTATGATTGGGTCGGGAGCCGGACTGGTTACCGGCTCCCTTCCAGACCACCGTACATGCGGTTTTCCGCATTCGGCGGTTGAGCCCAGCGGTCTTATTGTACCGCAAAGTCTGATGGTGTAAGGAATTCATAATTCATCAGGGTCTTATTGTCCAAGACCGTATGCATAACCGGATGTCTGGACATAGGCCACGACGCGCCGTGTAGATGGCATTTCTTTAATTGCCAAGAACGAACGCCAAGTTTACGCAACTTTCGTTTGCGTCCTTTTGCAGTACGCCATCGCAACCAGAAGCATTTGCGGGTGTGCCTGCGTACCCAGCCGCTGACGTTTGACCGCCAGTAGGGCTCGTTGGCAAGCCCATAGTAGTTGCTCCAACCCCGAATAAATCGTAA
>SLFT01000541.1 GCA_007124105.1 Candidatus Hydrogenedentota bacterium
ACCTCGAAGGTATTATGTTGCAGGTTCAGGATCATCTGCTCGCCGCGCAATCCCTGGAGCCGTTCGCTGTGTACCTCCGGGTTGCCGGAAAAGACCAGCCGCCCTGAATCGAAATCCCATTCCGCCCTTTCAGCCGTAATCGAAGCGTCAGGATGCTGTACACGCACATCACGCTCCATCACAATCGTCGCGGGCGTTGTACGTCCCTCGACCCAGGTAAACTTCATGGAATTGGCCTGTATGGGAAGCGCGGCAAGATCAGGGTCCTCGGAAAGCAGACGAATTTTGACGCCGCCGGTCATTTCTTCGATGGCGCCGGTCGCAAAATTGCCTTTCATGCGTCCCGCTTCAATCTCCATGGCGGTGTAACCGCCCAGGGAATCATCCATTTGCGCCGAGGCGCTGATATTGCCGGCCATCAACGCCAGCACAAGCAAATAATAACAGTATCTCATAAGGTTCTCTCCACAAAGCGAACGACGCCGGAAACATCTGTCAATTCGAATTCGCGCGTATCAGGGTATAAGCGCAACCCGGCGGCATTGAGTTGCAAGTCAGGGTCATCAATAATAACGGGACTGTCAGAATGAGCAGCGCCGACAGAACCATCGTCCGGACGCGTCCATTCTATGTCGCTCAGGCGCATTTGCAGCGTACCGGCAGTCAGGTGTACATCACCCTCGAGTATGGCGCGCGCATCCTGCTCAAAATCGCCGCGTAAAGCCTGAATAATCACTTCTTCCGTATCGTCCCTGCCATAGATAACGGCGCGCGCATTTTCAAACAAGTACGTATTCCTCTCGCCGATAGTTAAACTGTCCGCGCGCACCCACAGTTCCGGTCTTCCCGGCACCCCCTCGCGCGGCGCGCTCCGGTGCATATACAAGTCAATGCCCTGCATCGTCATGGCGTCCAGGCCGGACTGCTCCGCCACTGGCGACGCCGGCTCGGGCCTCTCCACTGCTTCACGCCCCGGTTCCGACGCCGGGCGCCCGCATCCTACAATCAACAGGACGACCAAAGCGCTTGCTAATAATATAAAACGCGTATTCATGGCGTTGTGCCGGTGTTCCGTTCGTAAATGATGCGCAACCCTTTGAGCGACAACAAACTGTCCACTATATCAATACGTTTGCCCACATTCGCGATTATTTTTGCCAGGCCGCCCGTCGCAACTACTTTTGGCGTTGCCCTCATCTCATGGGAAATCCGGTCAACCAGCCCGTCCACCATGTCAGCATAGCCATAAGTGAGCCCAGCCTGGATATTGGTAACCGTGTCCCGGCCAATCACGTTTTTCGGAGGGATAATATCTACCTGTGGCAACTTGGCGCAACGCTCGAACAAAGCGTCCGCGGCAAGCTGTACACCCGGCGCAATAACGCCGCCCTGCCATTCAGCGCGCTCCGTAACCACGTCAAAGGTGGTGGCCGTGCCGAAATCAATAATAATCAACGGCCCCTGGTATTCCGAGAGCGCCCCCGCCGCATTGGCGATACGGTCCGCGCCCACTTCCTTGGGATTGTCGCATTGTAGAATAATGCCCGTCTTCACGCCCGGTTCCACCATCAACGGGTCAACATCAAAAGCGTGACGGCACACGTATTGCAATGAGGCATTCAACTGCGGCACCACGCTGGACACACAACAGCCTGAAATGGTCTTCGGATTCACATTGATGCTTTGCAGAAGCATCGTCAGGAGAATAAACAGTTCATCGCCCGTCCGATAGGTCGCCGAAACCACGCGCCATTTGCCAATCAGTTCGCTGCCTTCGTAGAGTCCAAGTACGGTATGGGAATTGCCGACATCAACCACCAACAACATAGGCGTCACCTTGTTCTTCTGTTTTATTATTCCTGCTGTTTGTCAGCGAACAATCGAAATATCGCCACAGGCGACACGACGTACACCAGTATCCGTGCGTACAAGCAACGCACCGTCATCGTCCATTGCGGTCACCTGTCCACTGACGCCGCCGCGACGTATGTGCCTTCCAATAATATCACACGCGACTACCCATTCCGCACGAACGCTGTCGCATTCGCCACGACGCAACCGCATTGTCATCGCGTCCAGATGCTCAAGCATCGTTTTTAACAGCTGGGCGCGTTCCCAGCGTTGACCCGTGGCCATGGCCAGCGAACCCGCACGATAACGCAGGGTCGGCGGGAAATCGGCGCGGTCATGGTTTACATTAACGCCAACGCCAAGAGCGAACCAGTCATGGCGCTGTTCAACCAGAATACCGCCCACCTTGCGCTCGTTTACGTAGATATCATTGGGCCAGCGAATAGTCAGCGGCACAACAGGGGAGACGGCGTCGCGCACCGCCAGGGCGGCGGCAAAATTCGCGCCGCACAAGGGTCCCGCCAGCGACACACTGAACCACAGCCCAAGTCCGGGAAGGCTATGCCAGCGCTTGCCGTGTCTGCCGCGTCCTGCCGTCTGACGCTCGGCCACGAACACATGGCCATCGGCGCGCGCCTCAAGAGCGCGTGTATTGGTCGAGTCGGTTTCCTCGAAATAATGGATGTGTCTACCGATACTATCTGTCTGCGGCTGTGGCAATGGTAATAAATCAGTGGCAATGGTACTAGACATTTTCTATAAGCATTGTCATATCAATGGCTTGTGCTGAATGCGTTAAATAGCCCACGGACACAAACTGCACACCTGTCTCCGCCATGGCCCGCACACGTTCGAGCGTGGCGTTCCCGCTCGCCTCCAGCACGACCTTGTGGCCCTTCGCGCGGCGCACGGCTTCGCGCATGGTGTCGGTGTCCATGTTGTCCAACATGATCACATCCGCGCCGGCATCCAGGGCCTCGTCAAACTCGTCAAGGGTGGTCACTTCAATGCCGATGCGCATGAGATGGTGGGTGCCGTCGGCGGCGCGGCGGATGGTTTCCCGCACACTGCCCACCATCATAATATGATTCTCTTTGATTAGAATACCGTTAAACAGGGTATGACGGTGATTCGACCCGCCCCCATGTACGATAGCCTGTTTCTCCAGTTGGCGCAGAATAGGTGTTGTTTTACGCGTACCACATATTTTGCACGGCAGCCCATCAATCGCCGCCACGAATTTCGCGGTCAACGTGGCAATCCCCGAGAGACGCTGCACAAAATTCATCGCTGTACGCTCAGCGGTCAACACCACCTGTGCGTTGCCCTGAAAACTTGCAAGAATATCCTTGTTGGAAAAGCGCGCACCGTCCTCAAGCGCATCCCACTCATGTAAGTCGGCATCCATCAAGTCAAAAGCGCTGCGGAATGCTTTCATCCCGCTCAACACGCCTTCACCCTTGGAAATAAGACGCGCCCGGCACCGCAAATTAGGCGGCACAGTGGTATTAGTCGTTAAATCTTCCTGGCCAATATCTTCAGCCAGCGCCTGTGACACTATTTTTTCTACTGCTTTGTGCATACTTCATACTCCACCGATGAAACGCCGCATGTTACCACAAAACCGGCCTTCAGCGCATATTTTCCATGACTTAAAATTTGGAGGCTATAAGAACTGGCATGAGAGGATACTAAAGCGGGTGGCGCCCGCAACCCAGAAGTGAAGCCATTTCTTTCTCGTAAGTCCTATGCGTCCTATAAGTCCCATACGTCCTATACAAGACTGTCGCTGCGTGAATCTTCTTGTTCTCAATCATAGAAGACGACCGATAAGGCGCTCATGTGTCTGCCGGATGCCCGCTTTCCAATCAAGAAACGCGCGTCCCGGTCTGAATTTGCCCGCAATATCCCTTTACAGTAACGCTTAACCCGCATACCCCACCACATCTTGGCGCGCCAACTGAAAAACTTCGCCGGACTGAACGCGTGAATTACTTCCGTAATATGAAAACAGGGTAAGCGCCTATCCGGCCCATCAGAGCCGGGAACCATGCCTCTAACCCGGCAAGCGCGCGCAACAGCAAGGCGCCGCACTTGCCGTCGAATATAAAGGCCTGAGAAAAAGGAAGCGATATGGATTGCCAGCATGATAACGCCGTTGCGCCCTGCTTCGCCACGCTGTCCCGGTACCAGGCATAATCCTGAGGTTGGAAATAGAGACTGGGGGGGGGCTCGACCTGCGCGGACGCCCCGGGTGCGGCATGGTCCCCTGACGGCTTAAAAAAAGCGCGCCATACCCATCGCATCCCCGGTATTCTCGGCAGTACTTTCCGGGGATTCAGGAGCAGCGCAATTTGGGTCATAAGACACGTAGACCACGTATACACTATCACGGCAACGCCATCGCGCCGCAGAACGCGTCGCAGTTCTCCGGCCGCCGGCGCCTGCTCGTCAGGCGGCAGATGATACAGCACATGAGCGCACAACACACCGTCAAAAACATCGTCGCGAAAGGGAAGCGCGGCAATATCCGCGATCACGCACATAGCGTCCCCCCCCAGTTTCTTGCGCGCCTCACGCAGCGCGCTGCCCGAAAAATCAACACACACACGCCGTTCATACCCGGAACCGATAGCGACATAGTCGTCCGA
>SLFT01000370.1 GCA_007124105.1 Candidatus Hydrogenedentota bacterium
ACAAGAAGTTATCCGTCATTTTAGTAGGACGTGTAGGACAGGTAGGACTCGTAGGACATTTATTCGCTGAAGCGGGCGTGGCCGTCCTACCGGTCCTACCCGTCTTACCGGTCCTACAAACCGAGATTGGATACCAATCTGGGTTGCGGGCAACGCCCGCGTTGGCGGATTATTCATCATATATGGTGCGAATACGATAATCCCGCGACAGACGGCGCAAGGCGTCAAGCAACTCCGGCTGCTCGCCGCGCCGCGATATCTCGCCGATAAGGTGATAAGCCTTTTCGAAGGCCCATCCCTGGGCGATATCCACGCCCCCCCGTTCCGCCTCCGATAAGGCCGCGCGAAAGACCAGCTCTTTGTCCACCGCGCCGGCGCGTCCCGTAATGCGCGCCACAAAGGTTTCATCGCCGCCGGGATTAAACCGACCGTAGAGGACGACCGGTTTTTCGCGATAGAAATCAGGAATAACATCAGGGAATACCTCCTCACGCACCACGCGCCCGTATTCCGCTTTCAGGTTAACCAGGATGGGGTGTTCCAGGCGTCCGATGAATGCCGCGATGTCGGAGCGCGCATCCTGAATATTGCTCGAAACAAAGGCTTCCCCCTTGTTCCTGTACGCGAGCAGGTCAAGCAGATACCGATCAACCATGCCGCCGGCGCCGTAAGCAAAGATACTGTTGCGCAACGCGTTATCCGCTGTGATGGCGTTGATAATGGCGCGGCTGTCGCGCAGCCCGGTGGTTGGCACGCCGTCGCTTGCCACCAGCACAATGCCCGGCAGGTTCGGGCGCGGCGTCATCTGCGCCACAGGCGTAAGCGCGCTATAGACGTCTGTCTGACCGCGCGCCTCCAGATCGCTTAGAAAGGCCTGGGCGGCGGCGATATTTTCGGGCGTGGCGTATACCGGTTCACTCTGAAACATGGTGACTGTATCGCGAAAGAGCATAATGTTAAAGCGGTCGTCCGGTCGGAATTCCTCGAGCGCGTCGGCAATGCCCCTGCCCACCAGTTCGAGTTTGCGCTGCTGCATGCTGCGCGAGGCGTCCAGGATAAAAACCACGTCTCGCGGCAACGGTGTGATGGCAGCGTCGTCGCGCGGCAAGATACGCAAGCGGAAATAACCCGGCTGCGCCGACGACGGCGCATAGGTTTCCAGGCGGATGTCCACCATGTCGTCCAGGAAGGTATACGCGCTTTCCGCCCGCGCTTTGCCTGTTTCTCGCTCCACCGGCGCGCGCATCACCGTCTGTTCGATGGTTACGGCAGCCGGCGTGGTTGTCTCGTCGCCATCATCCGCCCTCTCCGCGCCCGAATCAAAGTCCTCGAAGGGCGGCCTTTCCTCTGATATGGCGCCCGCGTCCGGCGCGTCGTCCTGCATGGGCAACGCCTGCGCCAGCAACCCCGCCCCAATCCGTGCGGGTTCAAGGGCGATATCCTGGGGACCCGGATCGCGGCTGCGCAATGTGGGCAAGGCGTCCAGAGGCAGCGTGTATTCGGGGCTTGGCCGCACAATGCGCCGCGGCACGTTGATGTCGCGCCGCGCGTCCGCCGCCGCAATTTCGATGACGCGTGTATCTACAATGCGGGCGCGTTCCGGTTCCCGCGCCAGGTCATGCGCGCGCTCGGGCGTTTCCGCCGCCAGCCGTTCCGCCAGGTGAGGCGTTTCCAGCGGGGGCGTGGTCAGACTGTCGGCAATATTTATTGTCTCGGTTGCCTCCCCGAACAAGGATGTAATGGCGCCGGGAACCGGCATGCCGTCGCCGGCAGTATCCGAAGCGGTGTCTCGTGACGGCGGCGGCGCGTCCAGAAAGGCAACGCGAAACTGCGTAGTAATACGCGATGACAGGCGGTCGGCCTCGATAAGCGTGATGTAGGGCGCTAACCACAATAACATCGCATAAGTCGCAACAGTGACCGCGACTGACAACGCGAATATGGCGCGACGACTTAACATGGCTACTCCACCTGGTCGGCGTGCGCCGCCAGGGTCTCGAGTTGCTCGCGCGCCTGTTCGGCGAAAGACGAGTCAGGATAATCTTCGATGAGTTCCTGGAAAACGCCGCGCGCCCGGGCGGGACTATCGAGAGCGAGATAACAGTTGCCTGCGCGCCACAACGCTTCGGGGGACAGGGTTTCATGGACGTATAATATGGCCAGGCGCATGTAATTTCGGGCGGCAGCCTCATGGTCGCCCATACGCTCCTGTAGCGTCGCCAACCTGAAACGAGCCTTGGCGGACGTTTCACCGCCGTCGCTATTTGCCGCGGCGTCAAGCAGGGCGAGCGCTTTATCCTTCTCATCGCGGGCCTCGTGCAATATGCCCATCCGGTATTGAATTTCGGCGACGCGCAATCCGTCCGATGTGTATTCGCGCGCTCTGGCGTACGCGTCCAGGGCCTTGTCGGGCGCTTCCGCCTTTTCGCGGCATTCGCCCAGCAGGAACCATAAACCGCTTCGTTCCTCGTGCTCGGGATAATGACGCAGCATGGCTTCGTACATGGCCGCCGCGTCGGCCCAGCGTTCCACCTCGCGCAGCCATTGCCCGCACCACAGGTACGCCTCCTCGGTGAGCGCGTCATCCGGGTAATCATGCAATAACCGCAGCATCTGCGCCGCCGCCTGCTCATAATCTTTCTGTTCGTAGCGCGCGGCGGCAAGCCCCTGTAAAGCGCGCACGACGTATTCGCCGTCTTCTGCGCTGTCGAGCGCCGCCTGGTAAGAAGCAATCGCCTCGAGCGGATTCTCCCGTTGCCGCAGCTCATACTCGCCAATTCGGAAGTGCGCTTCCGCGGCGCGTACACTGTCCGGAAACGCATCGAGCAGTTTCTTGAACGTTGCGGCGCTGTCGTCATGGGCCTTCATATTGTGATAAGTCACTGCCATGCGATACAGGGTTTCTTCAAGGATGCGCTCGTCTTCCGGCGCGCTTTCCAGAATGCCCGCATAATTATCGAGCGCCTCCTCGAAATCCGCCGCCGTGAACCGCGCGTCGCCGGAACGCAGCATGGCCTGTTCAGTCAGCGGATTGCCGGGATAACGGCGGGCGAAGGCTTCGAAGGCGCGCGCCGACTCGTTGCGCAGGCCCAGATGACCATAACATTCTGCCGCCTTGAACAATGCGTCCGCGCTGAATTCGCTGTCGGGATACTGCTCCGCCACCAGCAGGAATTGTTCGAGCGCTTCCTCATAATCGCCGTCGGCAACACAAATAATGCCCAGCAAATAGCGGGCATCGCCGCACAATTCCGAGTCGGGGTACATATCCAGAAAAGCCAACGTCGCTTCGCGCGCCGCATTCGTCACGCCTGTAAGGTGGCGCGCCCAGGCGGTTTTGTACAATGCGCGCGCGGCAAAAACGGAATCGGGATGCTCCGCGCGCAACGCGTTGTACACGCGCAGCGCATCATCGTAACGGCGCTGCTGATAGTAACAATTTCCCCGCAAATAAACGAGCCCCGGCTTGTGCGGCGTGTCCGACCGCTCTTCAAGCAATGTCGCCGCCAGGGCCAGCGCTTCATCATAACGACCGCCGTGATACAACGCCCACGCATAGCCGTATTCGGCGCGACGGGCATATTCGGAATCAGGGAACTCGGCGCGCAGCTGTTCATAAGCGCCCAGGGCTGCGGCGGTCCAGCCCAGTCTGTCATACAGTTCCGCCGCGCGAAACAAACTTTCCGTGCGCAAGGCGACAGCCGCTCCGTCGGCATTGGCCGCCGCGGAAAAGGCAGCGGCCGCTTTTTCCGGTTCCTCTATGTCAATGAGGGCAAAACCGAGATGGTACTGGGCAAACGGCGCCGTTGTCGCCTCCGGCATCTCCGTCACAAGTTTTTCATAAGCGGCAACAGCCGCTTGAATATCGCCGGCTTCGTATCGGGCGCGGCCCAGGTAATACAATGCGCGCGCGCGCGGTTCCGGCGGCGCCTCCAATGCATCAGCCGCGCTCAATACTGACATCGCCTCATCATAACGCTCCAGGAAGAAAAGGGCTTCGCCCCGGCTGATACGCGCTTCCAGACGCTCCGTTTCCTCGGCAGCAGTCGTCTCCGCCTGTTCAAAGGCCTGCAACGCTTTGTTATATGCCGCAATCATAACAGCGGCGCGTCCCAGGCGCAGCCATGTACGAGACGCGTCCGGCGCGTCCGGCGCCTGCTCCAGATATCGCTCATACTCTTCAATGGCTTCACTGTGAAAACCGCGATGAAACAGGCCGTCGGCGAAAGCGCGCTGGTCCTGCGCTGTTGTTTCGGCCCGACACACAAGGCAACACAGCGCAAACGCAGCGAACAGCGTAACCCATGTCGTTGTAGGGGATGTGTTCCGTATACCCATATTCAGGCGGTATTCCTATTGTTCGGAGTCTGGTTCGGGAAGCGCCGCGAAGGCCACATGCTGGATGTCCGCCTTCCGGCAACAGTCCAATATCTGAATTGCCCGGCCCAGGTTGGCGTATCGGTCGCCGCGGATAATCACCGCGCCGCCGGGAAAAT
>SLFT01000185.1 GCA_007124105.1 Candidatus Hydrogenedentota bacterium
CTCATCCAAATGCGGCCATAGCTTGGAAAAATGTTCTGATAGGTTTGTTGTGGTATCGTTCATGCCAAATAGCATATCACAACCACGAACAAATTGTAAACTTTATTTGTTGACAAGCACTAAGGCTCGATACGTTCCAGGGGAATGCCGCGGACTTCCATGAAATGTTTAAGATGGTCGCAGGGTATGCGCCTGTCGCCGTCGGGACTTGGCCTGTACCCCTGTAAATGGCCCGCATCAACCCATCGGGCAACCGTATCCGGCGACACACCGCATATCTTAGCCGCCTCGCCGGTAGTAAAAACCCTGTTTTTCATGACAGCCATCCTTGGCCCTGCAGACTGCGTCGCATCTGCGTCCTGTGCGTCCCCACAACCTCCCTTAACAGTGTAGCAGCATTGTCGGAAAGAATCAACAGAAAAATTGAGAGCGATGGATTACGATATATTACTGTCCAGCGGCTGTGTAGGCGATACAAAGTATGTATGCAATGCCTCTGGCAGGGCACAATAGTCGAAGGGCACGTTGCATGCATGGGGCGCGCCGCCGCTGTATGTGTTCCAGAACACAACGTTACTGTTTCGCAACATGCCCGAAGCGGCGTCACCCAACAGCGCGGCGAAGGCTTTTCCTGTATAGGCGCCTTCAAGCGTCATGGACAAGTGGGCTTGCGCAATGTCTATTGCCGCCATGCCTTCCGGGGTAAACCAGGCGTAGTCACGGCCAAAGTATTCGTCGCGGATACAGAAACGCGCATCGTCCAGTTGGCATAGTGGGAAAGACGCATCCGCTCTGCGCAACAAGGCATTGGCCGCGTCAAACAAGGCGTTGGCGTGCGTCATGCTTGTATACGGGGCCTGGGTCACGCGAACGGCCATAACGCGCGTCTTCATACCGAGCGCATGGAGTCCCAGCGCCAGCCCGACACATGTCCCCATTGTTCCCGATGCCACGTACAACAGGTCCGGTTCAGGGAGATTCCCCGCAGCGACTTGTCGGCCAAGTTCGAAAGCGGCGTTCACAAACCCGAGTACGCCAACCGGCGACGAGCCGCCCGGCGGTATACCATAAGGCGGCGCGCCATCCTGCCTCCATATTTCGTGAAAACGTTTTGCGGCTACAGCGGCGGTTTCTTTCCAGTGACAGGGCTGCAAGGTTGCCCCGGCCTGGCGCATGGCCCGCAAATTCAGGCGTACATGATGACTGTTGTGTTGCGGCCCCAACACAAGCAGGGCCTTGAGCCCCTGTTCATGAGCATGCAAGGCTGTTGCCAGCGCGTGGTTTGAACCGGCAGCGCCAAACGTGATGACTGTGCGCGCGCCGCGTTCCCGCGCGGCCGCCAGCAGGAACCCGAGTTTCCGCGTCTTGTTGCCGCCGTACAACGAACTGGACTGGTCGTCCCGCTTTATATGCAGACCGCCAATGTGATGTTGCCCCGCAAACTCGTGAACGGTTTGCAGCGGTGTGGGCAGCGCGGCCAAAGGCAGGTAGGGAATCTGTGGGAGCAGCGCCGGATATGCCTGAAACAAGTCTATCTCTGCGTTGTCTGCGCAGGTCATGACGCTGTTGCTCGTGCGCCGGGCATGCGCGCAACCTCGATGGTCCTGCCGGTATTGGCCGCTTTATACACGGCGCATACCACCTCGACGGCGTGTCGCGCCTGGGCGAGGGAAATGATCGGTTCACGGTCTTGTTTTATGGCCCGGGCCATGTCTTCCATAAGCATTGTATGTCCATCCAGCGCTACGGCCATAGCGTCCTTGCTGGCGTCGGGGTTTGTGTCTGTATCTCCGAATTTTTCCATCATGCGTTTGCGCTCGGCCTTGCCGCCCATTTCGTAAGAAGTCAGCAGCGCCCCTGCTTTGCGAAAGGAACCTTTGGTTCCGAATCCATACACCGTCTGCGGCCCGCCCGGATTAGCGCAAGTGGTGGTAAACACCGTGCCCAGCGCCCCGTTCTCATACTGCAGGCAGGCGACAGCGAGGTCTTCCGCTTCAATGTTGTGATTAAACACATCGTAGAAGCCACAAACCCGCTTGACGGGACCGCCCAGGAAAATCAGCTGGTCTATTGTATGAATCCCCTGGTTCATCATGCTGCCGCCGCCGTCAATGGTCCAAGTGCCTCGCCACGGTCCGAAGGGCCCCAGGAAATAATCGTCGCCGCGATACCAGGGAAGCGTACCGTGCATACCGATCATGCGTCCCATCTTGCCTTTTTCGATGGCCTTCTTCAGCGCAATGCTGCACGGCTCCATGCGCGCTTGAAAAATACAGCCGCATTTTACGCCGGCCGCCGCAACCGCCCGCTCGAGTTTGTTAATTCGCGCAGGGGTAATGTCAACAGGCTTTTCCACGAGGATATGCTTGCCCGCCTTGACCGCGGCAATACCCAAATCAGCATGCGTACTGCTTTCCGTAACTATACTGACGACATCAATATCAGGGTCTTTCAGCATCGCTGCGTAGTCTTGATATGCTTTGATCTTGAATTCTTTCTCCCGCTCCGCCAGGCGACCGGGATGCTTGTCGCATATCGCGGCCAGTTCAGCACCGCGCGCGTTATTGATGGCAACGCAATGATGCCTGCCCATGCCCAGCCCAACCACGCCAAACCGAATCGCTTTTTGTCCCATCTGATATGGTTCTCCTTTTTCCCATGACAGTTCACGAGGTGTTGTTGTTTCGATGCGGGGGCGCTGACCGTGTTTTGCAATTGTTGTCGAACGCGCGTTCGAACGTTCGCTGTCCATGCGCCCTTCCAGCCCGGATATTACACAACGTTTCGCCGTAAACGGATGAACCCTGGCGGCACGTACGGACTGAACTTCCCCATACAGTGTACATGTCTTGATATTGCGCTTCAACTTTGGTTTTGGTTGCCGGCTTTCCGCCAAAGGACATCCGATGCATGTTCTCAAAAGACAAACAAAATGCCCGCCGCGCCTCACCAGCGCGACGGGCATGTAAATTGTAACGGAAGGATCACAAACTAGAACTTAATCTCCGTTTCGATGAAGAGATAGTCGTAGTCGTCACGACGGTTGCCGCCCCAGACGACCCAGCCGTTGCCGATAAAGGCGTTGCGTTCGAGGCCGCGCTTGCCGAAGAAGTGGGCGTAACCAGCGCGGATGGTCAAATCCTCGCTGTAGTGGTAATCAGCGTACAGACCCAGCTCCCAGCCAAGCCCTGTTCCGGCGCGGTCGCGCCAGAACCACCAGCCACGGTCGCGCGCGCGCTCGTCAACCTGGAAATAAGCGCCGACCAGTTTCAACTCCAGGCATTCCGTCGGACGCGCTTGCACGCCCAGGCTGTAGAAGAGTACATTGGTCAGGGTCGCTTTCAAACCTGATGTCGGATCGTTGTCCAAAAATTCACTGTACTTGACGTTCGAGCCAAGCCGGTTGAAGGGCAGGTCCACATCCCTGCGCCACCAGCCGCGTTTGACGCTGCCGCCGCCCAGATAGGCGAAACGGGCAAATAACCGGGGCTGCCAGGAGACGTCGAAAGTATATCCCAATTCAAGATTGACGCCGAACTCATTGTAGTCAATGTCGGTTCGATTGAAAATGCCTCTTCGCAGACCGCTCGGACCGCCAAACTGGTAGGCCGCCTCGGCCTCGAAATCAAAACCGCCAAGACGACCGGCGCCGCGCAAACCGATGGTGTGCAGATGATTCCGGTTGCCAAGAAGCGCTACGTCGTCGCGCACATAAAGCCAGTAGGCGTCCAGGACAACATCGTCAATGCCGATATAGCTGAAATAGGTTCCAAATAAATCGGCATCATCTTTCAGGAAGTTGCCGTATTGTTCCACCACCTTGGCAGTGACGGCGTGCCAGAGAAAAGACTCGTGAGCGTAAGTCAACAACAGCGCATCATAAGAAACACCGGTAAAGAAAGCCGACTCATCGCCCGCGCCAATAAAGAAGGCGTTGCCCAGGCTGAACTCCTGGCGGCCAACGCGCAGATGCAGTGGCGTGCCCCAAAGGTTTCGCGCTTCGATGTATCCCTGGTATAAATCAACGTTGTTCTGACCGCCGCGCCAGTCCGCGCCGGTCAAGTAATTGGAGCGGAAATCGTCGCCCCAAAAGTTATAATAATCAAATTCAATGAACGCGGTAACATCATCGGTGAAATCCGCCGTCACGTTCAGGCGGGTTCGTTGCTCAATAAAGCTGTAGTCGCCAAGCGAGTCCAAATTGTAATAGTTGCCTCGGATGCGCAGACTGCCGCCAACCTGCACCTGTTGCAGTTCAGCCATGGCGGTAGCGCCGCAAAGCGCCACAATTGCTACAATCGCAATCGTTCTTATTCGCATGTTCGTATTCTCCCTGGATATGGTAGTATGGTTAAAGTAACATCACTTATGAACAGTACAGCCCGTGTCGCGGCGCGTTCGGTGTCAGTTGCATTCCTCCTTTCCTGGCGCAAAGTACGACACAAGCAGTTTACATTCCATTTAGGTGGCGGGACACTTCC
>SLFT01000387.1 GCA_007124105.1 Candidatus Hydrogenedentota bacterium
CCAAATTCCCATTTGGGAACGCAATCTCTCTTGAAATTCCATTTCCTCCCCGCCCTCTCAGAGCCCCATCAACGCATCAATCTCAAGCACCGAACCGTCCAGGTTCTCGTAATTGCGGGCCACCGTAATAAGTGCTGCAGCAAAACTACATCTCACTTTTGAGACCTATGGGTAGCCAGTTCCATTTCGATAAGGATTGCTTTTTGAAATTGTAAAAACGCTTTGTGTATAATTATGGATATTATGGTCTACATATCTTGTTTTGGCTGTTTAAGGAAGGCGACGGATGCAGCTGTTTTCAAAAAGTGCTGAATATGCATTACGTGCATTGGCCTGTGTCGCCGAACATGGCTTTGAAACGCCTTTCAATGCCGCGGACTTATGTGAGGCGGCGGATATTCCCGAGGCTTTTGCGCGTAAGGGCTTTCAACAGCTCGTTCGCGCGGGTATTCTGCAAGGTACGCGCGGTCCAGGCGGCGGCTATAAACTGCGCCTTTCTCCGGAAACGGTCACGCTGTATGACGTGCTTGAGGCGATGGATGGTCCTGATTTATTTCGGGTCTGTCCACTTGGCGTGGAAACGCATTGCGGCGATACGCTGGCCGAGTGCGAGACTTGCGCGCATCGTGAGGCGCCCCATCCCCGATGTGGATTGGCGTCTGTATGTCCCATCCACGAAACGTGGACTTCCATCCGCAAGATCATTCTCCAGAAGTTTGCAAGATGCACACTTCTTGATGTTCAACAAAAAGCGCTTAAGAACAGACAAGACAACGCACAGCGCAAAATCAGTTAGCGCATAAAGGAACGTATTTTCATGACAATCGAACGATACACAACGCCAGTCATCACGTCCGAAGAAATGCTTGTTTTTGGGACCGCGCCCAGGCCTGTTCGGCTTACCTCAGCGATTGAGGCAGGCGCAGGATACACACTGCCCGAATTGAACTATACACTTCCGCACGGCGCAGAAGTCAGCGAGAGCGCCATTGACAAGGTAGAACAGGTCTATCGCGACATGGCCGACTCAGCGTTAAAGCGAGCTGTTGAACTGAACATCAAGCGTTTGGTGATTGAGATCGAACTGGTCTTTGAGATGACGCTTCACCCCGAATGGGGGGAACGGGTTATCCGCGCCACCCGGGAAACCATGGAGCACTACGCGCAATATGGCGTAAACAGCGCATTGCGCACGACTGTTGCCGACATCCGAGACCGTTCGCGTCCTCCGCGCAACCGCACCGGCGCCGAAGTATCCGATGTGCTGGAAACTTTTGAACGTTGTGCGCCTTTCTCCGATATCTTGTCCATAGAAAGTACCGGCGGCAAAGAACTATCCGATGAGGCGCTGTTGATGTGCGACATGGGCGGCGTAGTGTTTGCGCTTGGCAGCCTGGCTTCCAATGACATGGAATTCTTATGGCAAAAGATCGTGGCCATCTCGAAGGCGCACAACAAGGTTCCTGGTGGAGACGCCGCTTGCGGTTTCGCGAATACGGCCATGCAGCTGGCGCGCCAGAAGATGATCCCAAAGGTATTTGCCGCCGTTGTGCGCGCCGTGGGCGCGGCCCGTTCACTGGTGGCGCTTGAATGCGGCGCAACAGGCCCGGACAAGGACTGCGCCTACGAAGGACCCATTCTCAAAGCAATCGCGGGAATTCCCATCGCCATGGAAGGCAAATCCGCCGCCTGCGCGCACTCGAGCCATATCGGTAATATCGCCATGTGCGCCTGTGATCTCTGGAGCAATGAATCCGTGCCCTATACACAACTTTTCGGCGGCTATACGCCCGCTGTATCCCTCGAGGAACTATGGTACGACTGTAAATTGATGAATTGCGCCATCCAGACAGGCAACTCACTGACCTTGCGCGACATGCTGAGCGCCTCCGATGCCGGGGACAGCGCCGAGGCGTTGGTGCTTCGCCCTGATTCCTGCCTGCGTATCGCACGGGCCATCACCTCATCCACTGACACGCTGCAACGCACCTGGAATGCCGCAAACGAAGCGTTAACCATTATTGAGGAAGCGGTGAAAGAGGAAAATCTGACTCTTGACGCCCGTGAACAGCCATTTCTCGCCGCTATCAGGCGCAGTCTTGATGACTTTCACGGTATAGACGACAAGGTGAACTATTACAACAGTTTGTACGCCAACCGTTTTCTACCAGACGAATACGGCCTATAACATGATTTCGCGGTCACCATGCTGCGCGGCGTAACTCATCGTATTTTTGCTGTTGCCTAACCAATTGGCTGATGTGTCTCTTCTACCTGATATAATACCGCTGAACGATAAAAATACCACCATGAAGAATTTTTGTTAAGAGCAAGGGACACATCATGAGCAGCGTACATTTTTCCGGAATCGGCGGAACAGCGATGATTGCCGGCGCGCGACTTGCCGTCGAAGCCGGGTGGGACGTGCGCGGCAGCGACACGCCGCTTTACCCACCGACCTCTGACATGGTTAAAGGGTTGGGCGTTCCCGTGTCCTTTTCTTATGAGGCGGCGAACCTGGATTGGCGCCCTGATGTTGTGATTATTGGCAACGCGCTCAGCCGCGGCAATCCCGAGGTAGAAGCGGCATTATCGCGGCGTATGCGTTACGTCAGCTTGCCCGAGTGGCTCAAGGAGAACGTGTTGCGTACGCGCCGGCCAGTGGCGATCTGTGGAACCCACGGAAAGACCACAACCACGGCGCTTACCTCGCATATTCTTGACAAGGGCATTCCCGACGTGGGCTATCTGATTGGCGGGGAGGCGCTCGGGTTTACCCATTCCGCGCGACTGGGCGCCGCGGGCGCCCCTTTTGTCATTGAGGGCGATGAATACGATACGGCGTTTTTTGACAAGCGCGCCAAGTTTCTTCATTATCTGCCCGATATTGCCGTGGTGACTTCCATCGAGTTTGATCATGGCGATATTTACCGCGACCTCGAAGAAATAGAGACCGCCTTTCAAAGAATGTTGCGCCAGGTACCGCGCGAGGGACACGTGTTCCTATGCGCGGACAACCACGCCCGCAGCCTGAACTCGCATGCCTATTCCAACGTGGAAACCTATGGTTTTGCCGAGAACGCCAACTGGCGCGGCATTGAACGGACGTTGGATAAGAACACAAGCGTACTGGACGTGCGGCATGATGGCGCGCCCTGGGGAACCGTTCCCATAGTCATGGCCGGACGCCATAACCTATCCAATCTGCTGGTTGCGATTGCGACGGCATCGCGTCTGGGCATGTCTGTTGACGCCATTATCGAGGCCGCCGGCACGTTTCCGGGAGTACGCCGACGCATGGAAGTATTCCTGGAACATAACGGCGTCATCTTCGTAGATGATTTTGCGCACCACCCTACGGCCATCAGAGAAACCATCGCGGCGGCGCAGTCGCGCTGGCCGGGACGGCGCATCCGCGCCATTTTCGAGCCTCGTTCGAATACCACCGTGACAAAGCGTTTCCAACGGGAACTCGAGCAGGCCTTTCGCGCTGCGGGAGACGTATTGCTGGGACCCATCCATCGTAAGGACGCCATCCCTGACGAGGAGCGCCTGGACGCCCATGCATTGGCAACAGCCCTTCAAAATGCAGGCGTCCCCGCCCAAAACTTTGCTGATGTGTCCGCCATTGTCACGGAAATAACCGATACCATGCGCGCTGGCGACGTCGTACTGATTATGAGCAATGGCGCTTTCGGGGGTATTTACGCGCAATTCAAGGAGCGTCTTACGCGATAATGCCTATGTTGCACAAACCGAATACGCTTTTTTAGTTGTCGCAACGCCCGCCCAAGACGCCTGGCCAGCATGACATTCGAGCTACATGAACAGCATCGTAATAGTTCCAGCGCAATGGTATAATAGAGGCGACCTGTAAGGGTTGGGGGCAAACCCCAGATATGAAAGCACCTGTTCTATGAAAGCGCAAATTATCAAAACCATGTACATTGAGGCGGCGCGTCGTATTCACGATGCGCGCACAGGACGCAATACTTATACAGGCAACAGTTACCGAATAGATGTAATTGCCGAGGGCGATGTAGACCCAAATATTGGCTGGGTAATTGATTACGCGGACATCAAGCGTTTTTTTGAGCCTGTCCGTCGCCAACTGGATCACTGTTGTCTCAGTAATATTCCGGCGCTGGCCGACGACGCGTCGCCAGCGGCACTGGAACACTGGATAGGAGAACAATTGCGCCCCTGGCCGTCGTGGTTTGCGGGTGTGCGGGTATCTCTGCCGGCATCGCGCGGCTTTGCCCTTGTCCACCTGGAATCGGAAGCCGCTCTCGGCCTGCCGGATCGGGTGGCTTTTTCCTTTTCCGCTGCCCAGTCGCTGCCGCAACTACCCGTGGGTCATCCCTGCCGCGAACTGCACGGCCACACCTATTAGATCGAAATAGCGCCAGCGAGCTTACAGCAAATGGAAGCAGCGGCATCCGAAGTGTTTGACCACCTTGACAACTC
>SLFT01000277.1 GCA_007124105.1 Candidatus Hydrogenedentota bacterium
TCACAATCGGTCCAAAATGCAAAACGGGATATTCGTGGTCGTCATAAATACGGTCCAATTCCGCCTGTACCACCCGTTCGCCCCGTTCCAGCGCCAATTGCGCGTTTCTATGGATGTCGCGGGAATCGAATTGCTTGTAAATACCGCCGTTCATGGCGCGCACATGTTCATTCCAAAGCAGTTGGCCCACCGGCGTCACGGGCCTGTATTTGGATATGGGCAGGATATCCACGAACACGCGCATGCTGTCCTTGTACGTGTCTTCCGCCGAAGTGTCTGAAAGCAGGTAGTGGTTAATGGCCCACTCCGTAATATCGCGGCGTCCGCTCATGCGTGGTATGAAAACTGAGCCGCGGGCGCGCACCATTTGCGCTTCTGTATTGCTCCGTATTTCGTAAGCGCGTCGCGACGCCAGATACTTCACAAGCAGCCATGCTTCCTCGGGATGACGGCAACCGGTGGGAATCACATAGGCGAACCCGCCGCACCAGCCGAATTGCGGCATGCCCTCGGGCGCGGGCGCGGGCGCCACGCCGAAGCGCATCGAGCGGCGCTGGTCGGCTATGGCATGCAAGAAATAATCGCCGTCTATTTTCATGGCGATGCGACCCGCCACAAAGGGGTCGAGGTCGCCCGCCGCAACAGAGGTCTGAAACGCCTCCGCCGCCTCGGCGCCGCCTACAATGTCATACAGTTCGGTGACATAAGCCAGCGCGTCCACAATCGGCGGATCGGTTAGTGTGCAGGTACGCCCATCATCGCTCATGAACTGGCCGCCGTTGAGCCAACCGTAGATATAGAGCCAGGAATTGCCGTAATCCGGGATAAATCCGACCTGGCGCAAGCGACCGTCTTCGTCAAATTCGGTCATGATGCGCGTCGCTTCCCGCAGTTGTTCCCAAGTGCGCGGCGGCCCCACTTTTGTGGGATCCTCCGGGTCCGTACAACCGGCCGCAATCAATTCGTCTTCATACCGCTCCAGCAGGTCGCGATTATAATACAGCGCTCGATTGTCCGTATCCGATGCAATGCCAAACAGCTCGCCGTCGTATAATGTTTCGTCCCAACACGGTTCAAAGAAAGTTTCCCGATACAGTGTATAGGGACAATCCGGGCGCTCGCGTATGTCCCGTTCCACAAATTCCTGCAACGACATGAAAGCGCCGCGCGCAGCCCATTCGCTTACAGCGAAGCGATCGAACCAGACTACATCAGGCGGGTCGCCGCCGGCAATGGAGCAAATGAGGCGCTGTGGATCGCCCGTGCGGTCCTGCATCGCGCTTTGACCTACTGTAACGCGAATGTGCGGCTTGCCGTCCGATCCGTCATACATCGTCTCAAAATCGCGGATCATGTCTATGGCCAGCAAGTCCAGCTCATTGCCCCAAAAATACAGGTTCACTGGTTCGGCACCGAGCGTACCGGTGAACGCCAGGCAGCAAAGCAATCCCCAGACGGCGGTCGGTACATGCGTACGGCATTGACTTATTATTTCTTTCAATAGCCCTGTCCTTGTGACTACAATATAATCAAGTGAAATTAACACGCCCGTTATACTCTACCCGGCCTGTTGATGTCCAGTTACAAGCGGCAAGCAAGGTATGCGCGTGACATGCAAAGAACGTAAACGACAGCCCCAGAACTATTCAGAGTGCCATCAGTACTTGAAAAGCGGGTATTATAGACCAACAAATAACAGCCAGCGGAAGGAATCCCATGAAACTTACAAGACGCGATTTCGTAAAAACAGGGGCGGCGTTAACCTGGGCGGGAACGGCATTGTCCGAAAACAGGGAAAGAACATCAGTTATGGAGCACACGGACAAGGACAAGATAAACATACTGCTTATTCACGCGGACCAACATCGCATAGACTGTCTGGGCGCTTATGGCAATCCTGACGTGCGAACGCCACATATAGATGAGCTGGCGGCCGATGGGGTACGCTACGAGAATAGTTTCTGCCCTTATCCCGTTTGTACGCCGTCACGGTACTCCATGTTGTGCGGTCAGTATGTGCATGAGCATCGTGGCTGGAACAACCACTGTACGTTGGCGCCGGAGATACCGACATTTCCCAAACTATTGCGAGATGCGGGATACGCAACCCGCGCTGTGGGAAAGATGCACTTTGCCCCGACTTACCTTGATGTTGGTTTTGACGCAATGTGCCTGGCCGAACAGGACGGGCCGGGGCGCTGGGACGACGATTATCACCGCGAGTTAATGGCCGCGGGATTGGCCGACATCAATGATCTCGAGGACCAGCGCCAGGAATACCGGCGTCATGCTCGGCAGGAATACTGGGATAGCTTTGGCGCGCTCCCTTCGAACCTGCCCGAAGAATGGCACACCACCAGTTGGGTTGGCGATCGCGCCATAACCGCGCTTGAGGACTGGCAGGGCGGCGGTAACCTGCTGATGGCGGGGTTCGTGAAACCACACCATCCCTTCGATCCGCCAGCCAATCATTATGATCTATATGATCCCGACCGACTCACCTTATTGCCTGGGTGGACTACATCATGTCTGCCACACGACCTTGCGCTGCACAGCGGCTACTTTCCACACGAAAAGCTGTCAGAGCCGGTACTGAGACAGGTCATGGCATGTTACTACGCCACTATCGAACACATAGACGAGCAGGTGGGGCGCATGGTGTCGCTGTTGAAGCGCAAAGGATTGTACGACAACACCATGATCATCTATACAAGCGACCACGGCGAATACATGGGGTTTCATCACCTGCTGCTGAAGGGCAACCACCTCTATGATCCGCTTGTAAAAGTGCCGCTCATTATCAAATATCCATCTGGCGTCGCAACGGCGCGCGATCAAATATCGCAGGCACTGACGAACAACACGGATTTGGCCCCGACTATCCTTGCCCAAGCCGGTCTTACTCCTGCGTCAACCATGCACGGCGTTAATCTTCAGGAATCCAGTGACGGACATGAAATGGTATTTTGTGAATTGCTGCGAGGCAACCAATGCATGGCGCGAACACGCACCAGCAAGCTGATTCGTTCTTCTCGGCCTGACGGCAGTCTATTTTTTGATCTGGAAAAAGACCCGCTCGAAATGGAGAATCGCATGAGTGATCCCGCCTATGGCGACGAGATAAGAACGCTTACGAAGGCTCTTGAAAGCGTGCGTCCGTCCACGTTAAGACCTGATATTCATCTCGATTACGACGCTCCGGTGATCAAGCAGCCCAATGTTCCGCCTCGCGACAACAAACATCGCGAGGACATCATCGCATGGTATGACGCGCAAATGAGGGAAGCGCTTGGTATTGCTGAATAGCGTCATATTACGCAACAGCATTGGCGTGAAAAAGAAACGCCGCGTTCTCGCCATGGTGGACGAGAACGCGGCAGAACAGTCTGGCAGTCAGGGCTGTTATGAGCCTTTGACCTCGACAGTAGCGCCCGCTTCTTCGAGCAGCGCGCGCAATTTGTCCGCATCTTCTTTGCTGATTTTTTCCTTCACAGGCGAGGGCGCCTTGTCAACAAGGTCTTTTGCCTCTTTAAGTCCGAGGCCGGTCTGATCCTTCACAAGTTTAATAACGCCAATCTTCTGAGAGCCGAAATCTTTCAGGATCACGTCGAATTCGGTGGGTTCTTCATCTGCGGCAGCTTCGCCTGCGCCCGCCGCCGGCATGGCGCCCATCATCATGGGCGCAGCGGCGGTAACGCCGAATTTCTCTTCCAACGCCTTGACCAGTTCGCTGAGTTCCAGCACGGTCAATTCTGCAATACTATCAATAATCGCATCCAATTTTTCTGACATTTTCGTTTACCCTTTTTCATAAGCGCCGCGCTGATGCGCCGACGCGTATTGGTTTACTGTTCAATTCACGTTCAATACAAAAAATAAGTCAGGACTAGGCGGCCTGAGCGTCTTCCTTCTGTTGGCGTATCTGGTCGAGAGCGTTGACCAGGTTGCGCGGCAGCGCGCTGAGCGCGCCCACTGTATTGCGCAACGGCATGGCAATAGTCCCAACAACCTGCGCAACAAGTTGTTCTCGCGACGGCAAATCGGCCAGCGCCTGCAATTGCGCACCAGTTACAACGGCATTGTCAAGAATACCGCCGCGCATTGCGACGAAGGGGGCAGTTTTGGCGAAGTCCTTGAGCACCTTGGCGGGCGCCACAGGGTCTTCACAAAAGGCCCAGGCAGTGGGCCCTTCCATCATATCCGCTGCGTCTTCAAGTCCAAGTTCGCGCAACGCCAACCGAGACAGGGTGTTCTTGAACACCTTGAACTTTGTATCGGCTTCGCGCATTTGTTTACGCAGCGCTGTAGCCTGTGCGACGTTGATCCCCACATATTGGGTCATAATCGCGATGCTGTTGTTGCTGATCAATTCCTTGATCTCTGCAACGGTTGCTTCTTTTTCTTTCGTAGGCAAAAGCGTTCACCTCCTTTCGGGTTTCGCATTTGCCTGGCGGCTGCCA
>SLFT01000349.1 GCA_007124105.1 Candidatus Hydrogenedentota bacterium
CCGCTGTCAGCGATCCGGTGATAATAATGTAGTTCGCGTCTTCTCCGGCGCCTTCCGCCATGAGGTCCATTAACGCATGTGCCACGCTCGCCGCGGTGGCCTGATTGATGAACCAGTCGCGCGACTCCGGCTGCGCGTCCGCGTCCCAGGTAATGACGCTGATATCACGCGCCCGCGCCCTGGACAATACCGGAGCAATGGCGTCAGGATCGTTGGGCGCGATGGCAATGGCGTCATAGCGACGCGCCACCCAGGTGTCGGCGAGGCGCGACTGCTGTTCCACATCGCCTGTCGTTGGTCCGTCATAGTCCACCACCACGTCCAGCGCGCGTCCGGCTTCCTCGATGCCGCGTTGCGCCGCATTGAAGAAACCGATTCCCACAAGTTTGGGCATCACGCCAATGGTAAGCGCGGCATCTGCGCTTTCGGGCGCAGTATCGCCGCCGCAGCCCGCACCGGCCAGTACCGCCAACGCAAGCATCAAAGTAACCCTGTAACGTTTCATTGTCAGTCTCCTCTATGTCGGTTGCCGAACCGCTCATTTACCACTGCGGTGAAAATAAGTACCAGCCCCACGATGATGATAATGTTGCGAGATCGTATCCCGCTCATCTCGAGGCCAAACTGTAGTATACCGATGATAAGCAAACCAAGCAAAGCGCCCGGGATGGAAGCGCGCCCGCCGCTGATGCGCGTACCGCCGATAACAACACATGCGATGACTTCCAATTCCATACCCAGCGCTGTGTCGGCTTTTGCTGTGGCGTAGAATGCGGTGTGCAAGATGGCGGCGATGCCGCACAGGCCGCCGCAGGCAGTAAACAGCAGGCATTTAAGCAGCGGCGCGTCTATCCCCGCAAAGCGGGCCGCTGTTTCGTTTTCGCCGACCAGTTCGGTGAAGCGGCCAATCCATGATTTATGCATGAGAATCCAGCCCGCCGCAAATACGGTCAGCAGCACCAGCAGGGAAACGGGTACATAGGCCGGGTTCGCGCTTGTACCCGGAATCTGAAAGGCGTTTCCCTGGCCCAACCATTGAAAGTTCTCGGGGAAGCCTCCCACGGGTCTGGCGCGGCTTAACCCCATTGCAACGCCGCGATACAGGGTCATGGTGGCCAATGTGACCACCAGTGGCGGAATGCGCAGATAACTGGAAACGCCGCCGTTGAACGCGCCGGCCGCCAGTCCGGTGAGGATGGCGCAGCCCGCCGCGGCGTATATGGGCAGCCCCAAATCTCGAAACGCCAGTCCCATCACCATGGCGCTCATGGCGAGTATGGAGGCCACCGACAGATCGATTCCCGACGTGGCGATGATAAAGGTCATGGGCACAACCATCAATCCCGGCGCAATCCAATATCGTGAACGCTCGAGCAAATTAAACGCATCCAGAAAGCCGGGGGCGCGCCAGGAAAAATATATGAACAGCGCCGCAAGCGCGCCCGCCAGCACGGCTTCGCGATGGCCAAGAACCTTTTTCGCGGACGTCATGATGCGGTTCATGGGCGCTCCTTTCCCTTTGTGGCGCTGGCACGGGTGAGCTTGCGCTGTAGCGTCACGTCCGCTGACACGGCAATCAGAATCAGACCGCCCACAAACAAATCCTGCCAGAATGCGCTTACCTCGAGCAGCACGAGCATGTTGTATACCATTGCCACCAGGAAGGCGCCCATCAGCCCGCCCACGGGCGAACCGCGTCCGCCCAGAATATTTGTGCCGCCAATGACCGCCGCCGCGATAGCGCGCAACTCGAGCCCTTCGCCAGTGTTCGCCTGTACTTTCCCGTAATAGCCGGCGTTCAGTACGGCAACAAGACCGACCAGCGCGCCGGATATGGCGAACACGAGCAGTGTAATACGCGCTTTCGAGATGCCGATAAGTCGCGCTGCCGATTCGGAATTGCCCAGGGCCAGCACGCGTCTCCCGGTTAAAGTATGATTCATGAAAAGATGCGCCAGCAGCGTGACGACGATCACGTAGTAGCATAATTTTGGAATGCCGAGAATAGCGCCGTCTGCCAGGGCGCGATACGCGGCTGGAAAATCCTGTACTTCCTGGCCGCCCATCAGGATATGCATGAAGCCGCGGTAGATGCTGAGCCCCGCCAGCGTAACGATAATAGGGTGTATGCGCGCGGCCAGCGCGGTGGCCCCGTTTAACAGGCTCAAGGCGCATCCGGCGAACATGGCCAGGCCCAGGCATACAAGCGGGGGCGCCCCGGCGTTGGCGGCGAGTCCGGCCATGGCGCTTACCAGCCCCATCATGGCGCCCACAGAGATGTCTATGCCGCCCGCGCAGATGATCAAGATTGCGCCTTGCGCCACGATGGCGGGCAACGCCGCATGAGAGAGGATGCTGAGAAAGTTTTGCGCCGAGGAAAACTGGGCTGGACCAAAAACGCCCATGACAACGGCCAGCGCAAGGATGAAAACAAGTAAGCCGCCTTCGCGCAAACGCATCAGATGCGTTGCCAAAAGTCTGGTAGAAGACGTGTCCGTATCCTGGTCGGCAGCGGCCCGCGGCACCGCTGCCGCCGCGATGGTCGCTTCATTGTCCGCGTCAGGATCAAAAATACCCGCAATGCGGCCTTCGGCCATGACCGCCACGCGGTCGCTCATGGCCATGATTTCGGGCAAATCTGAGCTGATGAGCAGCACCGCCGCCCCTGCGTCGGCCTGCTCGCGTATCAACCGGTGTATTTCCGCCTTTGCGCCCACGTCCACGCCGCGAGTAGGTTCGTCAAGCAGCAATACGCGCGGATGCGTTGCTTGCCAGCGCCCGAACACCACCTTCTGCTGATTGCCGCCGCTGAGTGTTGCGACAGGCTGCTCCGTGCTGGCGGCGCGTACATGCATGGCAGTAGAAACGTTTTCAACCAATTCCCGTTCGCGCCGCGCGCTGATCCAACTGCACCGCGACAGGGCGCGTAAGGCCGCAACACTGGCGTTGGCGCGAACTGAATGACCGCCGAACACGCCCTGCACAAGCCGGTCTTCGGGCAGATAGGCCAATCCAGCGCGAATGGCGCGGCGCGTCGAGCCTGGGCGCAACCGGACGCCGTCAATGACGACCGTGCCGTTGACAAGGGCGCGCAATCCAAACATGGCCTGGGCGAATTCGCTGCGGCCCGCGCCTACGAATCCATACATGCCGACAATCTCACCAGTGTGTATATCCAGTGAGATGTCCCGGAAGGCGCCTTCCCTGTCCTGGGCCGTCTCAACACGCAACAGGACATCGCCTGACGTGGAATTGCGTCTTGCGGTACTACAGACCATCTCGCGACCTACCATGGCGCTCACAATCTGGTCAAGGGTCAGCTTCGCCTTCGGATGCGCGGCTACTGTTTCACCGTCGCGCATGATAGTTACCCGATCACAGATATCGAGCACCTCTTCCAGTCGGTGGCTTACGTAGACGATGGCCACGCCCTGGTCGCGCAGCCCGCGCAGGCGCGTGAATAAACTTTCGATTTCGCGCATAGTGAGCGACGCCGTGGGTTCGTCGAGAAATAATACACGCGCCTGTTGCGCCACGGCGGCGGCAATGCCCGCGACCATGCGTCGGCCCACGGACAGGCCCGCCGCCGGCGCGCGCACGTCGAAGCGCTCGCCCAGCACGGCCAGATTCTCTGACGCTTCGCGATGGACGGCGCGCCAGTCAATAAGTCCCCACCGGTTGCGGATTAGCCCGCGTTCCAGCAGCATGTTTTCCGCCAGGCTCAGCTGCGCAAACAGGTCTGCTTCTTGATGCACCACGGCAATGCCCCGCGCTGCCGCCTGGCGGGGCGATGTAAACACGCAGTCCTCGCCGCTCAGCAGGATACGGCCCCCGTCGGCGCGCAACACGCCCGTGGCAATGTTGATGAGGGTACTTTTTCCTGCGCCGTTTTCGCCCACCAGGCCGTGAATCTCGCCTGGACATATCTCGAGTGTGGCGTCGCGCAACGCGGGCGCGCCGCCAAAATGTTTGTGGATATGATGTAAGACAAAGAGGGGGTCAGTCATAATGTTTCTGCGTGTATGCTGTGCGTGTGAAGACAGGGAATTGTAACCACAAACCGCTGTTTTTTCCAAACGGCGTCTCCCGTAAGCAGACTATCTCCAGCGAATGCGCGCGGCGTATACGCTGTTGTCCGACCCGTACTGTTCGCAACCGGCCGGCTGCATCCATTCTGCCGCCGTGACCCATGTCTCGGCGTCGCTGACCCGGGTTACGCCGAAATTACCGAGACGCGCGCCCCGTTCGGGAATCAGTACACGCTCGGTGGCGCGGATAACGCGCAGGGTGTGCGGGTCTATTTGCGCCATGAACAAGGGTGCTCGGTGGCGGAACACATGGTCATTGTCCGCGCCCCGGCGGGTATAGACCAGAAACAGGCCGTTGGCATGGGCAACCCAATGCTGCTGGGTATTGTAATTTCCCAGGGGCGCGCCATCGTCAAACTGCCATATCCGC
>SLFT01000369.1 GCA_007124105.1 Candidatus Hydrogenedentota bacterium
CGGCAGAGTATGGCGCAACTTGTTCAAAATGAGTTGTCCTTGGAATAACAATGCATCGCCGCTGTATATTTTGGCGTACTATCGGGTATACTTGCGTACGTATGTCTGGTTGGCGGCACATTCTACAGGCTGAAGAGGCGGCTTGTCGGTGGCCGCCGGACGCATTCGACCGGCGCCAGATATGTCAAAGGATGGTAACTGTCTACCAATAGACCTCAAAAGTGAACTGTAGTAATAAGTGCTGCGGCAGAATGGTGGGTTTCGCTTCACCCACCCTACAGAATCCAAAAGTTTGATTGAAGAAGGCATCATGCTAGACAGTTACATAGGATGTAGCATTTACTCTCTCAGTGTTTACGGGACGTCACAAGGCTCATTGTTTATGGTAGCGATTGAAAGCCTCACGAACAACGGCCCCCACGTCTGTGGCCTTGGTAAAGGTCAGGCGGCGGTTACAGGTATGAGTTGTCATTAGTCCCGTCAAGGAATATGCTTCATGAATACTGAAAAACCAGAAATATCACTTGTTCTTCCGATTTTTAATGAAGAAGAATCGTTACAGGAACTTTTTGAACGCGTCACAAAAACGATGGAATCGCTGAACCAGCCTTATGAGGTCATCACGATTGACGACGGCAGCCGTGACGGTTCTTTTCGCATGCTGAGCGATTTCCACGAGCAGGACAAGCGTTGGCGCGTTATTCGTCTTACCCGCAACTTCGGGCAAAGCGCGGCCATTTACGCCGGCTTCTCTGTGTCCAGGGGACATTATGTAATCATGATAGACGCGGACTTGCAAATGTATCCGGAAGATATCCCCCTGGTCTACGAAAAACTTACCGAGGGCTATGACATGGTAAGCGGCTGGCGAACCAACCGCAAGGACAATCCGTTCCGACGGGTTATGTCGCGGCTGCTGAACATCTACACCGAACGCGTAACGGGGTTCCCGTTCCATGATCATGGCTGTTCACTCAAAGGGTATCGGCGCACCATGGTCGAGCGGATGGTGGCGTTTACCCACCGTTGTCGTTATTTGCCTGTGGATGCGGCCATGCTTGGCGGCAACGTTGCCGAAGTGCCTGTTCGCCACTGCCCGCGCCAACACGGCCAGAGTAAATATAGTGTTTTTAAGCTCTTTCACTTCGCCTTCCACATGATTACCACCATTACCATCATGCCCCTGCAAGCCCTCAGTGTACTGGGCATTATCTTTGCCCTTATCGGCACTACCGTGGGCGCGTATGTTTTTTTCGTGTACCTGCTATCTGGCGACCTTATCGCCTTGCAAACAATTATCGCCGTCCTCTTTTTTCTGGCCGGAGTGCAATTGTTTGCCACGGGCCTCATGGGCGAGTACGTGGGGCGCATCTACATTGAAACACAACGCAAACCTCTTTTCATCATCGAAAAGGAATTGGACTGAACAAACCAGCGCGGGCGTAGCCCGCAACCCAATTAAACGCGACGTTTTTGGTACAGGCGTTCAGGCGCTGGCTTGTTATAGGGTATTGTGTTTAATAAGCGATTTCTTGCGCTGCTGCAAGACCTTATCTGCTGGTAATTGTAAGGCTGTGTGAATGTCGGTTGTCCCTGCAGTCCTGCGATTGCTGTCTGTGGCACAATACTGCTTTGGCGGATTACGTTGCATTTCATCTGCCCCCTAAGCCATCGTGAAGACTACTGCCGAACCGTTACACAAAGTACTGAAGGAAAACGCCATGGAGTTACGATGCCCACAATGCGCAGCAGAACTCGAGGTGGAGCAGATACGGATTGGCGCGCGTATCCAGTGCCCTGCCTGCGGCTCGGTCTTTCGCGCCGATGAAGGGGCGCCCCGAGCAACCTTTCAGTCAGATGAGATCATTGACGTGAACGCAGAAGTGCTTTTCCCCGGTACGGAAGAGGGTGAGCAGGAACGATTCAATGGGCCGCGAGAGCGGGTTGTACGCGATGCTGCGCCCATCCACGAGACAGCAGATACACAGACTTCGACCGTTTCTCTTGGTACAGCATCAAAGAGTCGGCCTGTATACTTTCGGAAAGTGGTGGTGCAGAGGAACGAAGGGTGCGGATGCGGCGGGTGTGGCTGCCTGGTGTTGCTGTTTCTGTTGTTCCTGTTCCTGTTCGGGTGCGCAGCCATTGTTACTCCGTAACAGCACACGCGCCGAAGCACATTGTTGATTTGACCTGGCGCGTAAACGCCTCGTACACCTATAACGTTGCAGTTATCTTCGCCTCAAACGCAACACTTACTTTCGATTATGCCGTGGGTCGGACAATCATAACATATCCCCGCGATAGTGTATACTCAGGCTGTGGATGCCGCCGCCTTTTCAGTATCATTTTGGCGTTGCCGCTCCTGGCCAGTTGTCTTCATGGTACATTGCCCCTCGAACAACACCCCTTCGTGGATGTTTATTCGCGGCGCACTGATGTCGCCCACCACTTTGCCGCGCGCGGTAATTTCGATGCGGTGTACCGCCTTGATGTCGCCCTGTACCTCGCCGCTGATAATAACCTGCCCCGCGGAAATATCGCCCTTGATCCGTCCGGAGTCAAGCACCACAATACTGTCTTCGCTCATTATCTTGCCGTCAATGGCGCCTTCTATACGGATAGTGCCTTTGCACTTTATCTCGCCCGTCAGCAATGTGCCCGGCCCGATAATGGTTACGACTTTATTCTCGTTGTATGATTTGGGTTTGCGTGCGTCAAGCATGATCAATCCGAAAGGTATTTTGCGGGGTCCACCGTTCGTCCGCTTACATGTACTTCATAATGGAGGTGGGGGCCAGTGCTTCTGCCGGTGCTGCCCACGCGACCGATGATATCGCCGCGACCCACGGCCTGGCCGGGGCGCACGTCCATTGCCGAAAGATGTGCGTACACCGTCCGGATGCCGTTTCCATGATCAATTTCTATGGTGTTGCCCAAATAGCTCATGTACTCGGCTTTCCGCACCACGCCTTTTCCGGTGGCGCGCACCTGTGTTCCGTGTCGGGCGGAGATATCCGTGCCGTCATGATGCCGTACACGCCGATTGAAAGGATCGCGCCGATAACCATAGCTCGAGGAGATGCGGCCAACGCCGCGCGCCAGCGGCCAGCCAGCGGGCATCCTTTCGATGCGGTCTATTTGCGCCTCCATATCAACCACAAGATTGCCGAGACTGCGCGAACGCAATCGAATCTCCTCGACAATAAGATCGGCCGAAGGCCGCGCCATGCCGTAAATCACATGGCCCGGATGCATCATTTCTCGTTCGCCCACGTACGCAAAGGGGCCCGTGCGCGCGGGACCGCCGCCGCGACCATCTTCACCAGAGACGTTGGCGTCAAAGGAGGATGCTGACCGCGGCGCGAGCCCTGTTATCTCGCGCGCGCGACTTTCCATCTCATACAAATCGCTTAGCTCGGCTGTGATTGCCGCAATGCTCGCTTCGTACTCTGCACGTAAGCGCGTCTCAATCTGTCGCGCATCTTCCCGGCTCATACCGCTGTCCGCCACCGTCGGCGCGGGCGCAACGGCAGCATTTTCCAGCTCAAGCATGCGGTTAGCCTGGCGCAGCAATTCCGCCCGCTGGGCTATCTCATGATGGCGCTGGTAAAAAAACGCGGATGTAAAGGATAAAAGGAGTATAAATCCACACACGCTCCAGAAGTGGATTTCTGACACCGTAAGCGTACTGGTGCCGCCCTGGCCGTGTGGGATCAGCATCACCGTCCATTTTTTCATAATCAACCCAGTCTCCTGGTGATTTGCGGCATGTTGCCGCTTTGTTCCGCTCTTGGCGGATTATATCATGCGTCCCTGTCGTTCAATCTTCTCACGCCAATTCCCGTCCCAAAGTATGTCAGACTATAACACAGGTTCAGCAAACATGTCAACCGGTGTATGATTTGATATGCTCCAAAACGGAACATTTCTGCTGTGGACGCATTTGGCGTCAGACGCAGCAGGCGCAACAGCAATCTCCGTAAAAATTCGTGTGCGAACCAGGCAGTCATAGCCCGGATATTTCACCAGATTTCTGTTGCGCCTGCGAATCTTACGCTATCTCAAGCGCTTTGCTTGCCCCCCGACTTCGACGTGTACTGACACGCTGTCAGCCAGCGGCCTGCGCAAAGCACCTGACCTGACGCAATCCTCGCAGGATTACGACGAAACCTGGTGAAATATGGGGTAGCACCCTTTCTATTTTCAATACCTATTTATGGTATACTAGGCTGTATTGCAGTTACACTCTTGGGACAATGTAAACGCACCAGTGGTTTTGAATGAACAAGACAACTGTGTAGTTTACGGAAGAAGCGCCCAAGATAAAGGCGCCTGTGACGTTACGCGTTCCAGGCGTTTTTTTTGTTGTAACGGTCCAGACCGCATTGCAACAGACGATTTCGCTGGATTTGCGTCATTCGCCGGGAGAGACCATTGTGAACAACGGAACAACACGA
>SLFT01000070.1 GCA_007124105.1 Candidatus Hydrogenedentota bacterium
AAGCATCCCTGGTTCAATTTCCTCTACGGCGCCATGACAGGAAACGAGTGCGAAGCGGAACCGGCAACGCAGTTCCTGCGCGAATGGCCAATGGACCTTATCGCCTACAGTTACCGCAACTCGCATCGGGCCGACCTCTATCCCGAGCCCGGCTATATCTCGTATGTTGAAGGACCGCGCACCAATTCACCCCGACAGATTTCTCCGCGCGAGTCAGAACCCAAGAAGCTTGACGCAACAGAACTGAGTCTGGACGGCGGAAGCCGCGGCGGGCGCAGCATTACGCCGAACACCTGGCTCGAGAGTTATTGGATGGGCCGGTATTTCGGATTTATTGAAGCGCCGGAAACAGACGACCCCGCCCTGCTGGACATCGAAGACAGCCCGCTAATGCAGCGCGGCGCGACACCTTATGACGGGCCGCCAAGGCCTTTCTAACACGCGCCTGAAAATAAGCGCAAAACAGTCCCTTGACCCGCATATCTCACCGAGTTCAGCCCGGATATCTCACCAGGCTTCCTCGCAAGATATGCGGGTTAAACTGTTTTAACGGGCTGTATACGCGCCACTTCTCGCTTGAGCGATCGCGAGGCTTCCCAAAGATCAACAGCGCGCTGGGCGTTGAGCCAGAATTCCGGGGAGTTGCCAAAGAAACGCCCTAAACGCAAGGCCATTTCCGGGCTTAACGCGCGACGTTCGTGAAGCAGTTCGTTTATTGTTTGACGTGAAACGCCCACCGCATTCGCCAGAAGTGTTGGCGCAAGACCATACTCGGGCAAAAAATCCTCGCGCAGCATTTCGCCGGGATGAGTCGGACGAACCGTCCGCGCTGCTGTGTTTGGAATACTCATACAATGGCCTCCTCTCAATGAGTCTGCCGCATCAACTACGGCGACGCATGAAAACGCCTCGTTGCGCCACCGACCTGTCGTCGAGATTCGTCAGGCCCGCCTCTTCCGCCCAGTCCATGGCCTCCAGGAACTCGTCGGCGGTGATGGCGCGGGCAATGGGCGGATATTCGAAGGCGCGATGCTCGACCCGGTATTGGGACATAATGTTAACGTAGGTGTCTTTCGAGAGGTTTTCTGCCACCCACGTTATGAACTCTTTCGTACCCGCAATGCGGTTGGGCATAACGAGATGACGCACCATCAACCCACGAAGCGCGTTGCCCTGGCTGTCGGTAACCAGCGCGCCAACCTGTCGGTTCATCTCGATGATCGCGCTTTGCGCCATCTCGGGATAATCCTCGGCGTCTGACGAATACCTGGAGGCCTGTTTGCCGTCCATGTATTTGAGATCGGGCAGGTAGATGTCCACAATGCCGTCAAGCAGTTCGATATTCACTTTGCGCTCATAGCCGCCGGTGTTGTAACACAGAGGAATGCGCAGTCCCTTTTGCATGGCCACGCGCGTGGCGCTCAAGATGTTGGGCATCACGTGGGTGGGCGTCACCAGATTGATATTACGGCAGCCCGTCCGCTGAAGATGCAGCATCATCTCAGCGAGGGCGTCTATGCTAACTTCCTGGCCGCGCCCTTCATGCGCGATGGGATAATTCTGACAGAATACGCAACGCAGATTGCAGTTCGAGAAGAAAATGGTGCCCGAGCCCTGGCGGCCTACCAGCGGCGTTTCCTCGCCAAAGTGAGGGTGGTGGCTGAAGACAACCGGCTTATCCGGCGCCCGGCAATAGCCCGTGAATCCACGGGCGCGATTTGCGCCGCAACGACGCGGGCACAGATCGCATGCCTCAAAGGCGCTGTTGGCCTGCTCTATACGCGCGGCAAACTTGCCCTCCTCCTCCAGTTTCATATAAGCCGGCAGCCAATCGTCCTCATGTTCCACCGGCTGCTCGGCGCGCGAACATGCCGTCATAAGCATAACGCCCCCCGAATAAAAAACGGTTTCGATAAAATCTCGTCTTGTAATGGCCATTTTTCTCTCACTGTTTCTCGCAATTAGGCAAGCCACATCTTTTTTAATGTCAACGTTTCCGAGCCGTCAAGCGTAGACAGAGGTACGTTTCGCCAGAGAAACAAGAACGTTTTTTTGTACTTTCGCGCGCCTGAAAAATCCGGCATATTCCATTCCATATTCTCGCTGGCGGACTGATTTTCTGCGCCCACAAAAAATAGTGGTGAAAAAGTTTGATTTTTGATTTTATTTGATGTAACATACCGCCCCCTTCGTTGTTTATGTGTATGAAGTGTACAAAACAACGTTTGCGCCGGGGCCATGTTTTGTGCCGCCTTTGCGGGCATGGTTGCCGGCTTTGTCAGGAACCCAAACTGTAGGAGGGTTTATGAGTTGCACAAGGGTAGACACTTATTAATGGACTGTCGCAATGTGGCCCGAGAAGTCTGTTTGAACGACAGGCGTGTGTTGGACGTGATGGCGCGTTCAGCAGAAAGGGCCGGGGCAACCGTCGTATCTCAGGTACGCTACAAGTTCGGCAGCGATTCTCCGCCTGGGTTTACGGCCGTCGTATTACTCGACGAAAGCCATTGTTCCGCGCATACCTACGCGGACCTCGGGCTGATAGCGATGGACGTGTTCACCTGCGGAAATACGAATCCGCGGGATGTGGCGCGTTACATACAGGAGGAACTCGATCTCGGCGACGTCACTGTCACCGAGGTTGGCCGCTTCAGTACGTCCGAGGACTCCTACAGCGAAACCTATTACGAACAGGAACCGGCGCTGGCCTGCTGACAGACGCGCCAGAACAGGGTTGACTCCATTTCCATGTCCCAGCGAGAACTGCGAGACGGGCGCGACGACGGCCTGATGCCGTTATCGAGCCTGGACCTGAATTCCGTGACATCCTTCGCCGGGCTGGCGCGCGCCATGGCGGCAACGTCTTTTGGCGGGCGTCGGCTCGGCCAGGCGTTGGATGTGTGCCTGGATATGTTCCGCGATCCGGAATGCAAGGTGGTGCTCACCCTGTCCGGCGCGATGACCGTCGCAAAACAGGGCCGCATCATCTGCGATATGATTGATCGCGGTCTGGTGCATGCCGTGGTTGCGACAGGCGCGTTAATGGCCCATGGTCTTACTGAATCCATCGGGTTGACCCATTATGCCATAGACCCGGACTGTGACGACAAGGAATTATTTCTGAAGGGGTACAACCGCGTATATGACACCCTCGAACTCGAGTCAAACCTGAACGAAGTTTGCGAAGTCGTGGCGGATGTGCTCGAGAAATGTCAGCCCGATGGCGGCGTTTGGTCGTCTGCGAGGTTTTGCCGCGCCGTGGGCGAAGAGCTCGAACGGCGCAACCAGGGCCCGGGCATCCTGCGCAGCGCATGGCAAAAAAATGTGCCTGTTTTCATTCCAGCCTTTACGGACAGCGAGATGGGGCTGGATTTCGCTACTTTTGCAATGAAAAAAGCGCTTATGGAAAAGGGCATAACGGACAAACGCATTGCGCCGCAAGACCTGTTCACCGCCATACCGCCCTACAATCCTTTCCTCGATTTGCAGGAATACGCGCGTTTTGTCGGTACCGCCGACGTTTTAGGCATCTTTACCATTGGCGGCGGCGTACCTCGAAACTGGACGCAACAGGTGGCGCCCTATTACGACATTACGGCGGACAGACTTGATGTGGAACTCGATGCGCCGCGCTTCAAATACGGCGTGCGCCTGTGCCCCGAACCGGTCTATTGGGGCGGTCTCTCTGGTTGCACCTATTCCGAGGGCGTCAGCTGGGGCAAGTTTATCGCGCCCGAGGACGGCGGCCGCTACGCGGAAGTGCTCGCCGACGCCACCGTCGTATGGCCGCTGCTTATGAAGGCTGTGTTTGAAGAACTGGACGCGGCCACCGCATAAACATTTTCTCATGTCGGTACAATTGGCATCAGGGCGGACCGCTTTGTATACTGTCCTGAAGATATTCGTATGTTGTTCACGCTTTAGCGTGCCGATCTTGGTATATTTCTCAAGTCTACTCGTGCTACCCGGCACGCTAAAGCGTGAACAACATACTAAAATCTTCATTGTTTACAGGGGACACGAAACGTCATCAGCGATTGTTCCAGTGAAGACACAATACCAAGCGTCACGGAGGAAACCAGCCATGCAGCGACGGGATTTCATGAAGCTTGCGGGCGGCGCGACCGCCTTATGGGCTCTGGGCGAAAATTCAAACGCCAACGAAGCAACAAGCACAAAACCCAATATCATTTATATCCTTGCGGATGATCTGGGCTATGGCGATCTTGGATGTTACGGACAAGCGACAATCAAAACGCCGCGCATAGACCAGATGGCTGCGGAAGGACTCAAATTTACCGAGCATTACGCGGGGAGCACGGTATGCGCGCCGTCGCGCGCCTGCCTGCTTACTGGTCTTCACACAGGCCACGTTCATGTGCGGGGCAATGGCGACGTCATGTTGCGCCCGTCGCCGAAAGATATTACGGTGGCGGAACGCCTGCAGGCCGCGGGCTATCACACCGCCATGATTGGCAAGGCCAGCGTCGGCTGCAATGGCGTACCGCCGGAACTGCCCAACGAGAAGGGCTTCGATTACTTCTTCGGTTACCTTACCCACGTGGATGCCCACCACTATTTCCCGGAACGTCTCTATCGCAACGGTGAAGCCATTGAATATCCGGACAACGAACTGCACGAGGGAACGCGCTACAGCCATGACCTTTTCTTTGAAGATGTCATGCGTTATCTGGATGAACACCGGGAAGGCCCCTTTTTCCTGCACTGGTCCATGCAGATTCCCCATGCCAGCCTCTACGCGCCAGAGGAGTGGATGGCCATGTATCGCGGTCAATTCGAGGAAGAACCCGCTTTCCATCATCACTACCGAAACGAAGAAGAGCCGCGCACGGCCTTTGCCGCCATGGTCTCCCGTATGGACTGGGAGGTGGGACAGCTGCTTGACAAACTGAAGGAACTTGGCATCGCATCCAATACGCTCGTTATCTTCACCAGCGATAACGGCCCCATGCACGAAGGCGGTCACGACCGGTTCTTTTTCGATTCCAGCGGCCCTCTTCGCGGCGGCAAGCGCGATTTGTACGAAGGCGGCATCCGCGTCCCCCATATTGCCTGGTGGCCGGGTAATGTTGCGCCGGGAACGGAAACCGCCCATCCGTCCGCGTTTTGGGATTTCAAGGCCACGGCGTGTGAGCTTGCCGGAATTGACGCCCCAGAAAGTACAGACGGCCTCTCGTTTCTGCCTACGCTGGTTGGACGCACGGACGCGCAAGAGCAACATGAATATCTCTACTGGGAGTTTCACGAACAAGACGGCAAGCGGGCCATTCGTTTCGACAACTGGAAAGCGGTGCAACTGAGTATGAGCGAGCGCCCCCTCGGCGATATTGAACTCTATAACCTGCAAGATGATTTAGCGGAAGAGCATGACGTCGCAGCCGAGCGCCCTGATATCATAGCCAGAGCCAAAGAACTTTTTGCAGGCGCGCGCACCCGCTGTGAGATCGAACGGTTTAATTTTCCGCTGTAGCATTCAAACAGGCTAAAACGTGTACGGCGCGCGCATGGCCCGCTCGAGATGGCTATTAGCCTCATCATCGTTGACAAATCGCTCGGTCTCGGGGTCCCAGGCGAGTTTACGTCCCACCCACCGCGTGATATTGATGATATGGCAGAGGGTGGTAGTGCTGTGGCCTATGGCAACGTCTGTGATGGGCTTTTCGCGCGATCGTATACAGTCCAGCCAATTACGAATATGGTTTTCGCTCGCCTCGAGATGTATTTCATCGTCGCCTATGGTCTCTTCAATAATCTCTTTCGGTCGCGCGTCGTACCGATTCCTGTCAATAAGAATCGCGCCGGCGTCGCCCACAAAACGTCCGCCGCCCGCCGGGCCGCCATCATCCAGATGCACCACAACACCGTTGGCGTAACGATAAGAACCCGGCGCCCAGAGACCTTCGCCGTCTGGCCATACTTCCACCGGACCGGTCAAGTCCATACCCAAGGCCCATTGAACAATATCAAGCCCGTGCGGCCCCCACCCCGTCACCTCGCCGCCGGAATAGGGACGGTAGGAAATCCAGCCCAACGGCCCGCGCTCATCACGCTTGCCGTTGCCCCGTGGCGCGTACAAGTCTTCATGATACGGACGCGGCTCTGTCTGACCGCACCACAGGTCCCAGTCCAATCCTTCAGGTATCGGCTTCTCCGGAAGCGTACATTCCCACGGGCTCGGGTAATTGCTGGTATGCACCGTGTGAATCTTTCCCGCGCGATTATTCCGTACCATTTCGCAGCCGATACGACACGCCTGCATCGAACGCTGCATACTGCCTGTAGTAACAATGCAATTATGCTTTCGTGCCGCGTCAAGCATACGCTGCCCTTCGTTTACCGTCAGACTCATGGGCTTTTCCACATAGACGTCCTTGCCCGCCTCACAGGCATGGACGGTGTTTAACGCATGCCAATGGTCCGGCGTGGCCACAAACACAGCGTCAACATTCGGGTCCGCCAGCAGTTCCCGATAGTGGCGATACCCTTTGGCTTCGGGATGCTTGGCCAGCGCGGCGTCTATACGCGCCTGATAGACATCAGAGAACGCCACGAGCGCCGCGTCCTGTATAGCGTGACATTGTCCCATAAGCGATTTGCCCTGACGCCCGGGGCCAATGACGCCCAGGCCTATACGGTCGTTGGCGCCAGGACGGCCGGGCGCAGCAAGTACGCCCGATGGAATGATATACGGAGCGGCAAACACGCCACCCCCAACGCGTAATGAATCACGCAAAAATGTCCGCCGCGTAATAGTGTTGTTCTTCACCTTTCGGGTCTCCTTATTGCAAAAGTATCTATCACATTTTCTTGCATACGCTCCTGATATTGTATAGGATAGCGAAGTGAATAACACAACACGCGGACAAGGCGACAAGACCACGGTGGCGCTGCTGTAGATAATGCTGCCGCAGGACGTCACAGGCCCATGAACTCGAAAGGCGACTTGTATGGATACGTTGATTATATTTTTCCTTCTCGCGCTTTGTGTACTCTACGCGCCATTTGCGTCCACCGATGATGCCCTGGATGTTGAACATGTCATAATCTATTACGAACCCGGGCGCTTCGGCGGTTGGCCGGCCAATCATGGGATGTGGTCGTGGGACAATGAGATTCTTGTGGGGTTCTCGCGCGGTTATTATGAAGATATGGGCAACCGCCACCACATCAACCGCGAGAAGCCGGAGGACCATGTGCTCGCGCGCAGTATGGACGGCGGCGAAACATGGGCGTTGGAATTTCCCAATGAGAGCGGCTATCTGATACCGCAAGCGGGCATGCATGGCATCACAATGCCGGGCGCGCCCATTCCCGAGCCCGAGCCTTCTCGCGGCGGGATGGATTTTTCTCATCCGGACTTTGCCATGACCCTGCGCATGGCGGATAAGGACGCGGGGCCTTCCGCCTTCTATTACTCCTATGACCGCGGACGCACCTGGAGCAAACCATTTCGCCTGCCGGATTTTGACACGCCCGGCATTGCCGCGCGCACAGATTATATTGTGGACGGAACGAGCAATTGCACCCTCTTCCTCACCGCCGCCAAACCGAACGGGCTCGAAGGGCGACCCTTGGCTGTGCGCACGGAGGACGGCGGCGCAACGTGGAAGTTTTTGTCGTGGATAGGCCCTGAACCCGAGGGATTTTCCATTATGCCCGCCACCTTGCGATTGTCCAATGAGGAACTGATAACTATTGTGCGGCGTCGCGAGGACACAAAACGCTGGGTAGCCGCTTACCGTTCACTGGACAACGGCCACTCATGGGCATTTTGCAACGACCCCACCGACCATCTGGGCACAGGGAATCCTGCCAGTCTTGTACAACTTCAGGACGGCCGCCTTTGCGTGGTGTACGGCTATCGCGCGGAACCCTATAGTATCCGCGCGCGGCTCAGCAACGACGGCGGCCGCTCATGGAGCGACGAATATGTGTTGCGCGACGACGGATGCAGTGATGACATCGGTTACACCCAGACCACGCTCCGCCCCGACGGAAAAGTGGTGACCGTCTACTATTACTGCGACAACGATACCGGCCCAGAGCGGTATATCGCGGCCACCATCTGGACGCCGCCTCCGGCACAATAAACATAGGCGCTATTTCAAAGGAATGACGGCCGTTCTGTCCTGTTCCTCGCCCATGGTATACTCCCGCCCCGGAATCAATGATTTTTGCGCAAAGGATGGGTCGCTGAGGCTGTGGGTACGTATTTCCATACGGTCCCGATACACCCGCACTTCCCGGTATTGCACCGGATATTCAGGCAACGCGGACGTCATTATCTGCGCTATGCCATTCCGATGCACGATGGCGTTGGTATGCACATGTCCAGAGAAAATAGCCTTTACGTGGGGATATTTCGAGAGCGATTCAACCAACAGGTCGCCGTTCTCCAGCGCGCCTGCGTCATTATAGTCGGGACGCCGAAGGCGCGTAGGCACTTTCATGGCGGGATAATGAAAGGCCAAGCATGTCGGCATCTTCGGAAACGCATCAAGCACACTTTCCAGCCAGACAAACTGTTCCGGGGGCAACGCCCAGCGCGTATCGCGTAAATCGGTATCCTGCTTTTTGTCCGTTTCCGGGTCTGGAAAAGGCATCAATTCGCCTTCATCCCAAACCCACCAGGGGTCAAGCACACAAAAACGAATGTTCTTATGCACAAAGGAATACACTGTATTCGTGGTGGGCAAATGATTTTCATAAGCCTCAAGAAACCACGCGCGCGACGCCATACTGTAGTAATCATGATTGCCGCCCGTGGGATAATAGGGAAAACCCAGTGAATCGAGCGCATCCCGGGCAGCAAAGATGGATTTGCGCGCGCGATGGCTCGCGAGGTCCCCGGTGACCAGCAAGAATTCAGGCTTCAACCGCGCCAAATCGCGACGCAGGCAATCCATGACCTGCGGCATCATGGAACATAAGAACCGGTTGTTCCAGACGCCGTCGCGTTTGCTGGCTAGATGAGGATCAGAAATTTGTACAAATCGCCACATGGCCGTCCCTTGATTATGGCAACGCAACACGCGAAGGAAACAGATGCCTCCGGCGAAGCGACAATATACAGCTGCGTTCCTGTATCGTTTTAACTTGTTCCTAATTGTACACGATACATGCTGTACTGGTACAAAAAAATATACTGTCCATCCACGGGATGTTCTGAAAATTTGACTTGTCGGTAGGCCGTCGAATATTGTCGGAGGCGTCAGACCATACCTGCTGGTATTTTCCTTGACTGCGACGGAACCGTCGGGCTTACAAAAGCGGCTCTCCCGTTCATTTTTTTAACCGGTTCCCGTCAAAAGAAAGGGCCCGCGGCGCATTTTAACGCCGCGAGCCTGTTTCATCATCTTCTTCAGCGGGTGTGGTTATCGGGTCTGTCCACCGACCGGGCGGTTTCTGAGTCCGCGTCCAGCGGCCCGACCGCCCTGGCCAAGGCCTTGTCCCTGACCACCGCCGGGGCCATAACCGCGCCCCATGCCGCCTTGGCCGAGACCACGTCCCTGACCGCCGCCAGGGCCGTAACCCTGACCTTGGCCCGCAGCGCGGCCATAACCGCGCCGCACGGGACCCTGCCGGTTGTCGCAACGGCCATCGCCATTGGCGTCAACAAAGTTGTCGCATACGCCATCGCCAGTGGCGTCAACATAGTTGGGGCCGCCTTGACCAAGACCTTGTCCTTGACCGCCGCCAGGACCATAACCCTGGCCCTGACCCGCCGCGCGGCCATAGCCGCGTCGCACGTTGCCCTGGCCAAGCCCCTGCGCCTGACCGCCGCCGGGGCCATAACCGCGCCGCACGGGAGCGTTCATGGGGATGGCCTGGGGCGTACCCTGATACTCGTCGCATACGCCGTCGCCGGTGGCGTCAACAAAGTTAGGGCCGGTTTGTCCGCGACCAAGTCCCTGGCCGCCGCCGGGGCCATAACCGCGCCCTTCGACGGGGCGTTGCTCATACCCGCGGCCTGCGCCCATGCCGCGCCCATCGCGCGGCCCCTGGCCAAGCCCGCGACCGGGCATCTGCTGCGTATCCTGCTGCGCCGCCGTCTCATTCTGTTCCGGCGCCTCGGTTTGCGCTACCGCAAATCCTGTGAACGCCAGCGCGGCAAGCCCAATCATCATCAACGTTGTCTTATACATGGTACTGCTCCTTTCTGTTCGGGCCGTTCCCGACCCGGGTTGTGTCTTTCAACTTCTTCAACTGGCTGCACCAGTAAACGAGCACATACCATGCCAAAGTTGGAACATGCCCCGGAAACGCCTTTTTACAGGCCGAATACGGTTGCGTTCCTCCTTATCAAACTGAAAGGGCATTAGACACTATGCAAAACACACGTATCTCCATCTCAACCGCGCAAATAATGCGCACTCGAAAGCCGTTTATCGCAATGCAACGCTGTCCCGCGCAATATTGGCAACGCTGCTGGAAGAGCAGGACGCTTCGGCAAGAACCACAGGGCTGTTCATTCCTTGCGCTCACGCGCCCCACGGCGCGCGAATGGGCCGGGTCAAACGCGCCGTTGCCTCTTCATCGTTCTCGAAGCGTTCAGCAACGGAATCCCAGCGTAATGGACGTTGCAGTCGGATGGCAATATCGCAGATATGACAAATGGCGTCGCCGTTCACCGCGTCTTCAACGGGGGAAACGGGATCGCTGCCGTCGCGCACACTGTCCACGAAATCTCGTATATGATGCCGGCTTCTATAAAGCCGGATTTCATCGTCTTTGATTTTGTCGCGGGCCAATTCCGGGCGTGAAGCGGTAATAGCGCTTCGATTTACGGCCACCCAACCATCCGTTCCCTCGAAAGCGGTGCCGTGGCCTGTGCTGAGGCCGTATCGGGCCGCCCACGCGTCGGGCGCGGGTTCGGAACGGTAATCCAACGCGACGCCGCTGTCGTATTTCAGGCTTATCTTCCAGTCCGTGGCCGTGTTGCACAGTCCTTCCTCGGGAAACGCGCCCGCGCCTTCCACAACCACCGGCGTACGCATCATGTCGCCCGCACCCCATAAGGCAATGTCAAGGGGATGGATGCCCCATCCGGCGATGAAGCCGAGGGCGTAGTCGTCAATGAACCACCACCACGCGTTGGAGTCGCGATCCTTGGTGTAGGGCGTGAACGGGGCCGGCCCGAGCCATCGGTCATAGGCAAGGTTGTCCGGCACGGGCGCTTCTTCCACAGGGCCGCCGGATTCGCTTGCGGGCGACCACACATTGATCGTCTTAAGTTCGCCGATACGCCCGTTGCGCACCAGTTCACAGGCTTGCAGGAATTTCGCGTCGGACCGTTGCTGTGTGCCAAACTGAAAAACAGTTTTATGCCGGCGCACGGCGGCGCGCAGCGCCTGGTTCTGCTCCATGCAAACGGAAAGCGGCTTTTCGCAAAACACGCCTTTCCCCGCTTCCGTCGCCGCCAGCGCGTGCAGCGCATGCCAGTGATCACAGGAACCGATAATACACGCGTCAATATCGTCCCGTCCGGTTATGGCTTCGTGTTCCAGGTATGCCGCGCAATCCTCGTGCTCATAATAGTCATTGACCATTTTTCGGGCCTGCTCGCGGCAATCGGTTTTCACGTCGCACACGGCGACCACCTGCGTACCGGGCGCCTGCAACATGTTCCCCAACAAATAGCGCCCCCGGTCGCCCACGCCGATACATCCCACCGTGACGCGGTTGCTGGGCGCAACCGTCCCGGCCAGTCCCAGCGCCGAGGATGGAAGTATCATCGGAAACGCCGCCGCCGTCGCGGCAGCCAGCGTACGCCGCCCAAAGTCTCTTCGTGTTATATCGCGTTTTACGTTCATCAGTACATCCTCCATCCCGTACAACAACAGGAGTGTAGCAACAGTGGTTTCTATACAGTAATATCGTTTAGTTCCCAGCCTTTGCGGAAACGAGGCTTGACATATTCGTTCGCCTGGTCGTTGTTGGTAAAGCGCATGTTCGCGCCGTCCCAAAGCAGCGTCTCCTTCGGGAACCGCCAGCAAATCGAACCCAGCAATAGCCATTCCGTGAACGGCCCGGCGATACTGAAATTGGAACAGGGCGCGTCGCCGCCTTTGCACGCCTGAATCCAATCCTGGTAATGACCCGCCGGTACGCGTTTCAACACCTGCGCCGGTTTTTCGTAGTCCGCCATTTCCGATTCAGGCAACAGACTGACGCTTTCGCCTCGTCCCTTGGTGCCCATGAATCCCTTCGTACCAACAAATATCTCGTTAAAGCCTGACACATCCTCGGCGGTCAGGCCTTCCGGCGGCTCAAAGCCGCTTGCCATGTTGCCTTCGTACCAGTAGACCGTTACCGGCGGCATTTTCCCCGACGGCGCGTATTTGTTCGGACGCTCGGGGAATACCATCTTGCAACTGTAATGTGGATAGGTTACCGGGTTCACCCCTTCCACGGCGACGCATTCCACACTGTCGGGACTTCCCAGCTGCAACGCCCAGTTGGCGGGGCCCAGCTGGTGGATGCCCCAGTCGCCGATCATCTGCGAGCCATACTCGAGGAAACCGCGCCATTCGATGGGATGAATTTTTGAACTGTACGGCGCTTCAGCGGCGCGGCCAAGCCAGAGGTCCCAGTCCAGCGTATCCGGAATAGTCTCGGCAGGCGGCCATTCGGTGATGCCCCGGGCGAACCCGCCGCCGCTCATGGAATGCACCTCGGTGATATCGCCAAGGTCGCCGTTCCAGATGATTTCACAGGCCACGCGCGTCGCTTCAGACGAATAGCCCTGGTTGCCCATTTGTGTAACCACGCCGTACTTCTTCGCCGCCATGGCCAACAGGCGCGACTCCCAAACGGTCTGGGTCAACGGCTTCTGACAATGAACCGCAAGGCCGCGCTCCATGGCCATCAACGCAATGGCCGCATGAGTATGGTCGGGCGTTGTGACCGTAATGGCGTCGAGATGCTTGTGTTCCTTGTCCAGCATCTCGCGAAAATCCTTGTACACCTTCGCTTCGGGATAATGTTCCACCGGCTCCTTCAGGTGCTTTTCATCTACGTCGCACAACGCGTAAATCGTTTCGCTGCTGACGCCGCGAATGTCGCCCGCGCCCATCATGCCGCCCGTGCCAACACAACCGATATGCAGTTTGTCGCTCGGCGCCGGCTGACCCGAATGCGCCAGTACATGGCGCGGCACAATCGTGAACGCCGTCAACGCCGCCGTGGAAACCAGGAACTCGCGTCGGGTGGCTTGACTGACGTCGCCTGTTTCTTTCTTCATTGAGACTCCTTCAATGCAGCATCGAATGAACTGCTTGTTTCTTGCGCTATCATGCAACATGCGTCACTGCGTATATTAACCCTTAATTGAGCCGTCTAATGCAAATAGCTGACAGAAGTTCTGATACTGTTTCGGCCTTTTTTTCCAGAAAATACCCAGGTATGCCAGGGCAGTTCCCTGTTTGAAAAACAGTAGAGGAGCAATAGATGAATAGCTGCCAGGCGGGGACGTCGTATCTAGGAGAATGGCACAATAACGAGGCACTTTGGATAGATGTGCGTTCAGTCAACATATATCATGGTCGGACAACGACTTCCGCGATATACGAAAACGCAGGGCATCAATGCTCCTCAAGACGCAACATCAATAAGCAGAGCATAAATATCCAGCGTTGCGCCTGCGTTCATGTTCGCCTCGCCGCTTGCGTTGGCGGCCACAGTTTCGGAGACTTCGATTGTAATGGATGCTACAGCATCTGATAGCGGGGGCGGCAGTGTCAGCCACGGCCTTGTTGGCGATACAGCCGGCCTTGCAGGCACCGGCGCGCTTGTCCAGGAAGGGTCTATCGGGAGCTCCGCCGCGATGGTCTGGCGGCCGGACACCAGGAATGGGCCTATCTTCGTTTCGTTCACGAATATAGTGACTGTCTGGTCGCCTGGCGCGTTGGTCGCCGACGCGGGCGCAACATCAACGTGAAGCGTCATCGTCGGCGCGGTCGAAGCCAGGGGAAGCACCAGGGACGCCCGCCCGCCTTCAATACTGTGCGACGCTTCATTTGGCGACCAGTTCTCGACAAGATATTGGTTTGCGCTGCCAAAATGCCCGAATGTCAGCAGATCGCCTGGCTGATAATTATCCAGGGGCGTTCGCTCGATACGTCCGTTTACGTAAGTATTGCCGGTATATGTCCAGGATGCGTTGTACCATGAGAAGCCTGATACGACAAATTCATACAACGGTTCAGACATTCGCCGACGGTATTCGCTTGTGAAATACTGACGCACACGCGCTGCGTCTTCTTCTGCCTGTTGCAATGGTATGCCTTGCAGCGTATCATCCGGTTCAAGGTCGGCGCTCTCAACCACGGTCGGCATGATATCGGCAAGCGAAACAGGCGCGCTGGAAAGCTTCAGCGGCCCGTGCGCATGGGCCGGTTTATACAATACCAACGGCAGCGCGCGTTGTTTTTTCACAAAAGCGTCTGGCGACGTTCCCAACCGCGCTTCCTCGCCGTCGAAGCGTCCATATTCAATTTCGTCAGCGCCCCAGTAAAGCCCATGGTCCGCTACGATAAGAATCTCTGTGTTGTCATAAATATTCAGTTCCTGGAGCCGGGCCACAAAGGCCGCAAGCATCGTGTTCACGAGCCCCGCAATCTCTATGGTGTTTTCGCGCTCAAGAAAGTCCACCGTTTCCCCTGCTATGATTTGCGGTGGATGCACTCCTTGCAGGTGATAATATCTCAAGCAGGGGACATCCGTCCCCGTATACATGGAATGTTGAACGCCGTGCAAGAACACGTCGCGGTCTTGCTCTGATGCCGCGCCCAGCAAAAAACGCTCATGTATCCCGCTCTTGAAAAGGTGCGGCGCCGCGCGAAACAGAGCCACGGCCAACAGGCTTTTTAATTCTCCGCCATAATACGGCGACAATGCCGTCTCGTCCTCGGAAAAGTTGTCGGCAATATGGCTGTATATTTCGGGCTGGTAGTGTCTTTCCGCGTAAAGTGGGTATATTCCGACATGGTAGCCGGCATCTTTCAACAGCGCAAAAAAGGAATGATTTTTCAGGCTGTCTTCCCTCGCATCCTGATAGGCGGAAGCGCTTGGGAAAAGTTGTCGAAACAGACGTTTCCCTGTCATCATGCTTGGAACCGAAAACACTGTAAAAAAAGATTCCGCAATGGCGTCGGGATAGTAAGTGAATCCGGGAAGGGCATCCTTGTACTCAGGGTATGTCTCAATATACTCGTTAAATACGTCCGACTGATAAGCGTCTAGAACAATAACGATCACATTCCTCTCAGAGGAAAAGGTGAATTGATTGTCCCAGTTAATGATTGTTTCGCCGCCGTTATCCTGTGGCTGGGGCGTCGTTTCGTCACTGTCCGAATA
>SLFT01000216.1 GCA_007124105.1 Candidatus Hydrogenedentota bacterium
GAAGGGCTTGCCGATCCCGAATTGAACATCAAGCCGGGTTATCCCGAGCTCATCATAGAAATGGACCGCGACCTGCTGGCCGCGCGCGGCCTTTCCCCCGGCCAGGTGGCGCAACGGCTGCGCGCTGAAATTCAAGGCGAAGTAGCCACCCGCTTCAGTCGCGGCGTGGACAGGGTGGATATACGTGTGCGAGCGCACCAGCGGATGTTGCGCGGGGTAAACGACCTGCGCAGCCTTTCGGTCACCGACGGCCCCGTGCCCATCCCGCTGGGCGATGTCGCCACTTTGCGCATTGAGGAAGGCCCCAGTGAAATTCGCCGGGTCAGTCAGCGACGCACGGCATTGATTTCCGCCAACGTTGAAGGTCGCGACCTGGCTGCGGTATCGCGGGATATTGATCATCGGCTGCGGCAACTGGACATGCCCCGGGACATGTACTACATTCAGGGTGGGCAACGTCGCGAGCTGGACACCGCCTTCGAGAGCCTGCGCTTCGCGTTATTGTTGGCCCTCTTCCTGGTCTATGTTGTCATGGCCTGTCAATTCGAGTCCATCGTGCAGCCGGCGCTGGTCATGTGCGCGGCGCCGTTGGCGTTTATCGGGGTGGTGTATGCGCTCTACTTCCTGGAGGTCAATCTCAGCGTGATGGTATTCCTGGGCGGCATCATCCTGGTGGGCATCGTTGTGAACGACGCCATTATCCTGGTGGATTACATCAACCAGCTGCGCGCCCGGGGGCTGCCAAAATGCGACGCCATCGTTCTCGCTGGGAAAACACGGCTGCGGCCCATCATTATGACCACCGTGACCTCGGTGCTTGGGCTTACGCCCATGTTGCTGGCTTCCGGCGAGGGCGCGGAAATGCGGCGGCCCATGGCGCTGACGGTGATATCCGGGCTCGCAACGGCAACTTTGCTGACCCTGTTTATCATACCGATGGCTTATAACCTTTTCGGCGGGAAAGACCGCGTATGAAATTTTCGCTGCCAGGATTTGCCATTCACCGACCCGTCTCCGTGATCATGCTGACCCTGACCATGCTCGCCCTGGGCGGCATCGCCTGGTATCGTCTACCGCTCACTTTTCTGCCATCCGCAGAAAGCCCCTTCATCCTGTGCATGTTCCCATATCCCGGCGCGGGCCCGGCGCAGGTGGAAGAACAAATCGCCATCCCGGTGGAAGGCGAATTTCGAACCATCCCAGGGCTGACGCGCATTGAAACCATTTCAGGAAATAACAGCTGTCAGGTCGCCATGATTTTTAGCCTTGAAACGGATATGGCCACTGTTGCCGGCGAAGTCCGCGACCGCATCGAACGCCTGAAACTGGAATTGCCCGATGAAGTGGACCGGGTGATGATCCAACGATTTAATGTGGACTCCTTTCCCATTATGGTCATCGGCATGTTCAGCCCGGGCGACCGTGAGGAATTTGCCCATCTTGTGCGCACCGTGGCCGAACCGCGCCTCAGACGCCTTGACGGCGTGGCCAATGTGGAAGTGCATTCGCCAACGCAGCCGCGCGAGGTATTGATTGAATTTGAACAGGATACATTGAACGCCTTGGGCATCGCGTTGCCGGATATATTGGAAAAAATCAGCGACGGCAGCATGAACCTGGCATTGGGAGAACTTGCGGACGCCGACCGCCGCTACTACGTGCGCTACGAAGGCGAATACAGAAGCCTCGACGATATTGCCGGCATTATTGTGGGGCCTCATGGGTTGCGGTTGCGCGAGGTGGCCACTGTTCGATACAGCGCGCGCGAGGAGCCCATGCGCGTGACCCTGGACAGCGCTGACGGGTTGGTCGTATTGGTGACAAAAGAGTCCCAGGCCAATACGGTAAATACATGCCGCGCCGTACAGGCCGAATTGGACCGGCTGTTGGAGACGCCCACTTTCGAGCAGGCGCGCGGCCTGGTCCTCTTCGATCAGTCGGAATTTATCGTCACAGCCTTAAAGAATCTTTTCAAGCAGGGCGTTTTCGGCGGCGCCATGGCCATTACCGTGTTGTTAATTTTCATGCACCGCTTGCTGCCCACCGCTCTCGTGGCGCTATCTATTCCCACATCGCTGGTGTTTGCGCTCGTGTTTATGTTTTTTGCGGGCATGTCCCTGAACATCATCACCATGGTCTCCATGATTATTGCCGTGGGCATGCTGGTGGACAACGCCATTGTGGTAGTGGAGAATATTCTGCGCCATCGGCTGCTGGGCGCGCCCGTAAAAGAGGCGGTGGTTGATGGCGCAAATGAAGTTGGCCTCGCCATCTTCGCGTCCACGGCAACCACCTGGGTCGTGTTTCTGCCCATGTTCTATATGCAGACCGGACAGATGTCCATATTCATGGAACAGCTGGGCGGCCCGCTTATTATCGCGCTGTGCGGCAGCCTGGTGGTGGCGCTTACGCTCATCCCGCTTGTTATGAGCGGCCTTGAACACATAAACGGACGCCGCGCAAAGCGTAAAACGCCGATCATGGACGCCCCGCCGCGGCATGGACTTCCCCATCGTATCGTGGAATCTATCGTCGGCGTGTACGCCGCACTGTTGCGGCTGTGCCTGCGCTGGCGGCTTGCGTTCCTTGTGCTGATTGCCGCGACAGTAGTGTTTACAGTACGTTATCCACTCCAACAGGTAGGGATGCGTTCCCTGCCCAAACTGGACATGCGTGAAATTACCATTGACATCCCGCTCGACGCCAACTACAGCATGGCCGAGGCCACCAACCTGTTCATTCGATTTGAAGAAGCGCTCAATGAACTGCGCGAAGACCTCGCAATCAAGAATATCCTCGCCTATCACGGGCGCAGGGGCGGCGCAATCCATGTCTACCTGTACACCGAAGACGACGGCCCGAAAGGACGCAATCCCACATATTCAACCGACGACGCGCTCCATATCCTTTCGGAAAAACTGCCCATGCAGGTGCCCGGCGGATTCCTGGACTTCTTTACCGCCGACGTGGGCGACCCCGGCGTCGAGCGCGGGCTGTTTATTTTCCTGCGCGGCGACGACGTGGCAACCCTCGAGAAATACGCGGGCATCGTGGGCGAGAAAATAGCCGCCCTCGAGGCGTTGCGCGACATCGAAGTAGGCGTCTCGTTGAACCGGCAGGAGATGCAGGTACACATTGACGCGCCCCTGGCGCGGCAGGCAGGGGTAAGCCCCATGATGATTGCGCAAACCGTGGACGCCGCGTTGCGCGGCGTACGCATGCCCTACCTGAAACGAAGCGGACGCGAAATCCCCGTGTGGGCGCAATTCCGCGAGGAAGACCGCCAGTCCATGGCGAACCTGGAAACCATCGCGTTGCCTGGCCTGGACGGAAAACTTACGCCGCTGCATCAGCTCACTGATTTCAAGAAAGCGCCCTCGCCGGGTTCCATAAGGCGCGTGAACGGAAAGAATGTGGCCATTATATCCACGCGCACCGACAGCCGTAATCTTATGGCGGTAAAACGGGACCTGCGCGAGATCATGGACACCATCGAACTGCCGCCCAACTACTCGTACATGTTCGGCGATGAATTCGAGGAGATGGACGAAAACCTGGTCAACTTCACCTTTACCCTGCTTATGGCCGTGGTGCTGATCTATTTGGTCATGTGCGCGCTCTTCGAATCCTTTGTCCTGCCCTTTTCGATTATGACCACCGTGCCGCTCGCGCTGGTGGGCGCCGTGTGGATTCTGTTTTTCACCAACATGCCCTTCGACTCCATATCGCTCATCGGCTGTATCCTCATGGCGGGTATTATTGTGAACAACGGCATTGTAATCGTGGACCATATTCGAAAACTGTGCCTGAACGCGCCCGACCGCGACACCGCCATCATACAAGCGGGCCGGGACCGGTTCCGACCTGTCATGATGACCGCCATTACAACCATTCTGGCGCTGGTGCCCGTGGCGCTGGCCCGCACAGGCGGCGCAGCCACTTTTGCGGGACTCGGACGCGCGCTCATAGGCGGCTTGATTACCGGCACCGCGCTTACCCTTTTTGTGGTGCCCGTGTTCTTCGGTCTGCTCGATGACGGCGGCCGCTGGTTCACAAATTTTCTCGGCAATGTAACCATGAAAAAGACGCAGAAGAAGTAACCCGCATATCATGCCCATTGCCCGACGCGCTTGCTCCTGTGGATAACGGCGTTTTGCCGCCGCCATTCCGATGCGCCGGCCCTGCGCCGTCGCGCAAGCCCGGTACAATCCTGATTCAATGCCGCCTGCCTCATTCGGGGAAATCAAGCGGCATCCCCAAAACCCGAACAATTACATTGCGCTGTATGCGGGGCAGGGCTTGTCCCTGGGTTGCATTGCGCTGCCTGTTCTCTGCAAAATGATGGGCGGATTGGGCGCGAAGCGTAAACAGTATAACCATCCGGGAAAGGGGTATACATGAATAATTTCGGTGAAAAGGTCAGCTTTATCTGGTC
>SLFT01000218.1 GCA_007124105.1 Candidatus Hydrogenedentota bacterium
AAACTGGATGCGCGTAAACGAGCAATCAATGGATCGCGCCAAACTCTGGGCGAGCGTAGTCTTGCCGATGCCCGGCACATCCTCGATTAGGAGATGCCCCCTGGCCAATAGTCCGATGACGCACAACTTCACCACGTCGCGTTTACCGAACATCACCTGTTCCACATTATCAATCAGACGCTGTATTCCTTCAGCATTATTCTGGCGCATTCGTATCCTTTCAGTAAAACTGCAATGTTAGATGAACACCCGCCGTTATCCGCTTATTTCAGGCTTAGAGCCAGCGCTCGAACCATTCGTCGGCCACTTCCAGTGTTTCCAATGATACCGCGTGACCATCGTGGTGCATGAAATGATCGAGCGCGCCGGGGGCCCCCAACAGTTTATAGACTTTTTCCGCGAGCGTAACGGCTTTCTGACAGCTTTTGGGATTGCCGTGCAGCGATTTTGAAACGGAGGTGATAACCTGCACCGGCGTGGGCGCGGCCAGCGCCAGGATGTGTTCCCAGTCGAAAACAAATTTCCCGGACTTTGCCGCGCGCGCAATTTCGGGAAGCAACAACAGTTTATCCTGGTCAGGCCAATAGCCGGGGTTCTTGTCCGTGGCAAAGCGTGTAAACCCACAGCTTGCCACGCACGCCTGCACACGGTTGTCGTAGGCTGCTAGCAGCAGCGCGTTGAAGCCGCCAAGACCGTGCCCAACCACGCCAATGCGGGTTGTATCCACACGTTTGATCTCGGAAAACACATCCAATGCGCGGCTATGATCGGCCAGCATCTTCCCCGCAAAGGTCAACTCCTTGTTGTCCTTATAGAACGTCTCGGTGTTATATGGCGTCTGCTTCGCGTAGGCCCGCTTGCCCACGGTAGGCGCATCAATAGCGAGGGTAACATACCCCATTTCGGCATAGTGTTGCGCAAACGAGAGCGTAGGGTTGTCCTCCAGTCCCGCCACTTCGTCCTTGCCGTAGACGGTTTCATGATGACAACAAAGGATGGCGGGCGTTTCATCGCGGCCTTCCGGAATAAACAACCAGCCGCTCACCATTTCCACTTCGTTCAAGAAGAAAATGATTTGGCGGCGGTTCACGCCATGCACATCGTTTTCTTCCACTACGCGCACCTGCAAATCCACCTGTTCATACTTCGGGATGCGCGCGATCTTCTCGAATACATCCTCAATTTCCTTGCGCGCGCCAGGCCATCCCGTCAGGCTCGCGATTTTTGTAAGGTCAACCATAAAAGCAGTCTTCTTTCTTGCGTGAATGCGCTTGAACCAACTTGGGTGTGTTTCCCGTTACATGGTAAAATTTCCAGACCAGCTGCTGCGCCTCGCGCGAACTGCGCCGTTGCGCAACACAATGTAGCACACAAACTTCGTAACATACTGCCATGAATAGCGGGGGCGTTACAATATCCGCTCGCATGGCGCGGGAGACAACTGGGATGACAAAGAACGAAAACAAGAATCCAGAACTGCCTCAAGAACGCCACCAGCGGCTCTGCACAGAGATTGAAGAACACAATAAATGCTATTATATCAAGGCAGCGCCCACCATTTCAGACCAGGAATATGATGCGCTGATGGCGGAATTACTGGAGATTGAAAGGGCCTACCCTGAACTGGCCACACCTGATTCTCCGTCACAACGCGTTGGCGGCGCGCCCTCCGAAGGCTTCGCTACCGTGCGCCACGAAGTCCCGATGCGCTCCATGGACAACACGTATAACGAGTCGGAACTGCGCAACTTCGACGGGCGCGTACGGCGCGGCCTGGACGGTGAGACCCCGCGCTATGTGGTGGAGTTGAAGATAGACGGCGTGTCGGCCAGCCTGCGATATGAGCGGGGGCGTCTTGCCCGCGCGGCCACACGCGGCGACGGTCAGCAGGGCGACGATATCACTGCGAACGCGCGCACCATCCGATCGCTGCCGTTGCGGCTGCGCGCGTCTGACATCGCCCCGGAAAAGTTTTCCCCGTCACAAGACGCCGATAACGTGATAGAAGTGCGCGGCGAGGTGTTCATGACTGTTGCCGAATTGGCGCGCATCAATCGCGAACGTGAAAGCCAGGGCCAGGAGCCATTCCGCAACCCGCGCAATACGGCGGCGGGCACGCTGAAACTTCTTGATCCCAGGCAAGTAGCGCAACGCCGACTCGACTTGTTTCTATACGACATGGTAATCGGCCAACCACCTGAACTCGAGAACCATCATGAAATTCTGGCGCTGCTCCAGGAGCTGGGATTGCCGGTGAACCCACATTATTGTTGCTGCGATTCAATAGACGACGTAATAGCGGTTTGCGATTCCTGGCGCGAGAAACGTCATGAACTGGATTATGAAACAGACGGAATGGTGATAAAGGTGGATTCGCTGGCGCAGCGTCGGCGACTGGGCGCAACATCAAAAGCGCCGCGCTGGGCTATTGCATACAAGTTCCCGGCGGAGATAGCGCGTACCCGTCTGCTCGATATTTCCATGCAGGTGGGCAAATCCGGGGCCATCACGCCAGTGGCCGAACTTGAACCGGTAATCCTTGCGGGCACAACGGTAAAACGGGCATCGCTGCATAATTTTGAAGAGATAGCCCGCAAGGACTTCCGCGTCGGCGACCTGGTGGAAGTACAGAAAGCGGGCGAAATTATTCCGAACGTCATTCGCGTCATCGCCGAAGAGCGCACTGAAAACGCCGCGCCAACCCCACCCCCGTCGGCATGTCCGATCTGCCACAGTGAAGCGCACCGTGACGCGGAAGGCGTCTTCTACCGATGCTTGAACGCGGCGTGTCCCGCGCAGGTGAAAGAGCGACTGGCGCACTTTGCCAGTCGCGCCGCAATGGATATTGACGGCCTGGGACCGGCGCTCATTGAACAACTGGTGGAACGCGGCCTTGCGCGGAATCCCGCAGACTTATACCGTCTTGACGCCGCCGCCCTGGCCGCGCTGGAGCGGATGGCGGAAAAATCCGCGCAGAACGTCGTCGAGGCGATTGACGCGTCCCGCAAACAACCCCTGCACCGGTTATTGCTCGGTCTTGGCATACGGCATGTGGGCGCGCGCACGGCGACCTTGCTCGCCGAACGCTTTACTTCCATGGATGCGCTTATGAACGCAAGCGCCGAAGAACTGACCAAAGTCGAGGATGTGGGCGACGTGGTGGCGGCAAGTATTCGCGACTTCTTCGAGGTCGCCGAAAACCGTGAACTTATTGAACAATTACGCGCCGCTGGACTGAATTTGCGGGCTGAACTATCCGAAAGCGATGACGCCCCAAAACCACTGGCTGGGAAAAGCTTTGTCGTAACAGGTACACTACACGGCGGTACGCGTGACGAAATGCATGAGCGCATCCAGCGGCTTGGCGGCCGGGTGGCCTCAAGCATAAGCAAGAAGACAGATTATCTGGTCGCTGGCGAGAAGGCCGGCTCGAAGTTGGACAAAGCGCTCGGCCTCGGCGTAACAGTTTTGACGGAACAGGAGTTTGAAACGCTTATCAACCCGGACTCAGGAAGCAATCATGACTGAAATGCGTCTGACCGCTCCAGAACACCTGAACAACGAGACAGGAGCGCAGCTTTATGAAGAAGCGCGTCGCGTCTGGCAAAAAGACGCAACCGCGCTGGTGCTTGATCTTGAGCAAACCCGGGGCATGGATTCGCTGGGCGGCGCCTGGTTGTTGAAAATTGCAGGGTATGTGCGGCGCAAGAATGGCGAGTTCGAGTGGCAGAATCAGCGTGAGGAAGTGTCTGATTTCATGACCATGCTGGAGCCGGTGCTGCATACGAAGCCCAAACCGCCGCCCAGACCGCCGGGATGGTTCGACAGTTTCAGCGACACGCTTATCAGTGTCGCAAAGGAATTTGGAGAATTTGCCAATCTGTGCATAGACGCAATTTACTGGACAACGATTGCGCCTTTTGAAGGCAAGGGGTTTCGCTTCGACGCGTTTATGGACGAAGCCCATGAGATGGGCGTACGCGCCGTGCGTATTGTGTGTCTCATGAATTTTCTGCTCGGGCTCATTATTGCCATGCTCTCCGCGGCGCAGGTGGCCGCGTTTGGCATGCAGATTTACGTGGCGAACCTGATCATGATCGGATTCGCCCGCGAACTGGCCGCCGTGATGACCGCCGTGGTGGTATCCGCGCGCACCGGCGCGGCCATATCCGCCGAGCTTGCCACCATGAAGGTGCAGGAGGAGATAGACGCGTTACGCGGCATGGGCATCAATGTGGTTCAATACCTGGTGACGCCCAAGGTAACCGCGCTTATAGTGGTGTTGCCATGCCTGGTCACGTTGGGGTTAATTTCCGGTATTGCCGGCGGCGCGCTCTGGGGTATTGTTGTTTTGGGATTCCGTCCCGCTGTCTGGTATCAACAAACGCTGGGCGCCGCCTTCATGGGAGATATCATGCAGGGGATGTTGAAAAC
>SLFT01000076.1 GCA_007124105.1 Candidatus Hydrogenedentota bacterium
GGTCATGCGCCGTATTGTGGGCAATTCACTGGGCTCGGACGTGCTGACCGAAAAGCGCGTACAGGTGGCGCAACAGGCGCGTGACGAAATCCAGGATATCCTCGCCGGTTTCGAGATGGGCGTTCGAATTCAAACGCTGGAATTGCAGGACGTGACGCCGCCGGAGCCGGTCAAACCCGCCTTCAACGAGGTGAACGAGGCAGAACAGGATCGCGAGAAACTGATTAACGAAGCGGAAAAACAACGCAACAAGGTGATCCCACGCGCGCAGGGCGAAGCGCAGCAGATGCTCGAGGAGGCGGAGGCCTACCGCGCCACGCGCGTGAATCGCGCGCTCGGCGAGGCGGCCCGATTCACGGCTATCCTCCAGGAATATCAGCAGGCGCCGGAAATCGCCCGACGCCGCTTGTATCTCGAAATGATTGACAAGGCGCTGCCCGCTTTAGGCCACATATATGTGGTCGAGGAAGGACAGAGCCAGCCGTTGCCCCTGCTGAACATCGGCGAGGGCGTTCCCGCGCTGCGACCGCTGCGACAAGGAGTCCAACAATGAATGATGAACAACATGTCATAACAACAAACGGCAGCGTACTGATGGGAAAACTGGTTTCGGTGGGCGCCGCCCTGTTTCTGCTGGTCGTGGCGCTGGTGTTCAGCAGCGCCTATACGATTGATGAGGCTGAGCAGGCGATTGTGGTGCAGTTCGGACGGCCCATCGGCGACCCCGTTACCGAGCCGGGGCTCCATTTCAAGTGGCCCTTTATACAGGAGGTGCGCCGCTTCGATAAACGGCTGATGTCTTGGGATGGCGACCCCAACCAGATACCTACCCGGGGCGAACAGTTTATTTCCGTGGACACCACCGCGCGCTGGCGTATAGCGGAACCGCTCACGTTTTTACAGCGCGTACACGATGAGCGCGGCGCAATAAACCGGTTGAACGATATTCTTGATTCGGTGGTGCGCGACCATATCTCCGCCAGCGAGCTCTCCGAGATTGTTCGTTCCCATGATTGGCAGGTGACCGAGGAAGACCTCAAGCGCGCGCTGGCGGCCGAGGACGAAGAAGAAGACCTGCTACAGGAAGTCAGCGTTGGACGCGAGCAGCTGGTCGCGTCCATCCTCGAAACCGCCCAGCAACAAATGTACGCCTACGGTATTGAACTGGAAGATATCCGCATCAAACGCATTGACTATGTGCAGGCTGTGCAGGAGCGTGTTTTTGAACGCATGATCGCCGAGCGGCAGCGCATGGCCGAAGAGTTCCGGTCTGAAGGCGCGGGGCGCGCCGCCGAAATCGAAGGCCAGACGGAAAGAATGCTCGCCGAGATCATCTCCGAGGCGCAGCGTGAGGCGGAGATTACGCGGGGCAACGCGGACGCCGAAGCGACGCGTATTTACAATGACGCCTTTGGCGCCGACCCTGAGTTCTATGAGTTCTTCCGTACGCTCGAAAGCTATGCCGATTCACTGGGCGACAACATGACCCTGGTCATCAGTTCCGATTCCGAGTATTTCCGGCTGCTGCGAGACATCGGACGGCACAGATAACCGACGATATTCGTCATCGGCAACGGGAATTTCTTATAATGATGTCGGTGCGTGGCGCGACGCAATGCCATGCCATGCACTGTAAAGCGGTAGGGGATGCCTCCGCCAATATATAGTGCGCTTTGAACACGGAAAAACAAGGAGTTCCACGCCATGAAACTGATTGTTCTTTTGTTCTTGATAACAATAATGATGTTGTGCGTTTCCAAAGCCTATGCGCAGACGGGCGACATGAGTCAGCTGTATCGCCTGAAGGACGCCAAAACGCGTTCCATCAGCCCGGAGAATTTCACCGGTGAAAAGGGGAAAGGGGGCATGGCCACGCTCGAGGAAGGCACGGCCTCCCACGCCGCGCGTGAACTCGGCCAGGGCTGGAAAGTGAACCCTTACGTCCATATTGAGCCGGGAGAAACGTTCACACTGGGCGAGATTACGGAATCGGGCGTGATCAATCATATCTGGATGACGCCGGTGGGCGATTACCGCCTGATGGTCCTTCGCTTTTACTGGGACGATGAGACTGAGCCGTCCGTCGAGGTTCCCGTGGGCGATTTCTTCGCCGCCGGGTGGGGCATGGACAACGAGCCGCGCATCGCGTCTCTCGCCGTATGCGTCAACCCGCGCAGTGGATTTAATTCCTATTGGCAGATGCCTTTTCGCAAGGGTTGTCGCGTTACCATGGAAAACCTGGGCGAGAAGAAGGCAACGGTGTATTATCAGATCACCTATTCCCTTGAAGAGGTAGCCGCCGATACGCCGTATTTCCATGCTCAGTTCCGGCGCGTGAATCCCCTGCCCGACATGGAGGATTACACCATTGTGGACGGCGTCAAGGGACGCGGCAATTATGTGGGCACCTATCTGGCCCGCGGCGCGAACAGTCCCGGCTGGTGGGGCGAAGGGGAAATTAAATTCTTCTTGGACGGCGACGCCGAATTCCCCACGATATGCGGCACGGGCGAAGAGGATTATTTCTGCGGTTCTTATGGGTACAACGAACGGCGCGACGAAGACGGTAATTACGTGTATGATAGTTTCTCTACGCCTTACACCGGTTTTTATCATGTGCCTTACGAGGGCGAACAGCGCCGCTTTGGTCAATACCGCTGGCACATTACCGATCCCATCCGCTTCGAGCAGGACCTGCGTGTGACCATACAAAGTCTGGGCTGGCAGAGCGAAGGCCGCTACCTGCATTTACAGGACGACCTGGCTTCCGTCGCGTACTGGTATCAGCTGGAGCCGCATAACACCTTCCCGCCATTGCCGGAGGTGGATGACTTACGCATCGAAGAGTAGCAAATGTACAGGAGTGAATAAACCGATATAGCGCGCTGGTCCGTATCAGCGCGCTTTTTTTTCTATTCAATCAACCCCAGCCACGGTCTTTCTCAATACCACGACATCGTTGTATGAACCAGGCTGGTACGGTTCGAGCATAGTCGCTGAGGCAGGCCGCTGTTTTCAGCCATGTTCCCGGCGCCACGCGCCGCAAACGCCGCTGCGCCCAGAAACATGCCGATAATCAGGATGTCTTTCGGCAAGAGTCGGTGTGGCATCCAATCGTATTGTTCGTCTTGTTGCCATACTATGCCGAAAGGCGTATCATATCGTTGTTGTCGGTCCGGATAACCGCTGCAACAGCCACTGCATTTCCCCCAAACACCGCAACCAGACAAAGAAAGGAAGAGCGAAGAAATGAGTGTGATACCGCAGCCCGCCGCGACAGCGGGCACAATGGACTGGTTTCTCCATGACCGGTTTGGCATGTTTATCCACTGGGGTTTGTATGCCGCCGCCGCCAGGCATGAATGGGTCAAGCATATCGAAGAAATCCCCGACGAGCATTATCAAAAGTATTTTGACCACTTCGATCCGGACTTGTTTGAGCCCGAGAACTGGGCGCGCATGGCCCGTGAAGCGGGCATGAAATACCTGGTTATTACCGCCAAACACCATGAAGGCTTCTGCCTGTGGGACACGGCGTATACCGATTACAAAGCAACAAATACGCCCTGTGGCAGGGACTTGTTGCGGCCGGTGGTCGAAGCCTTCCGCGCGGAAGGATTGCGGGTCGGGTTTTACTACTCCATTATAGACTGGCATCATCCCGACTTTACGATAGATCCGATGCATCCCATGCGCAATCATCCAGACGCCGCCAAATGGAATGAATCCCGGGATATGGAACGCTACCGTGAGTATATGCGCAATCAGGTGCGCGAACTGCTGACGCAGCTGGGCACTATAGATATTATGTGGTTCGATTTCTCCTATCCCAACGCCGAATTAAATGGGTTGAAGGGCAAGGGACATGAAGACTGGGATAGCGAGAAACTGTTGCAGCTGGTGCGCGAATTGCGTCCGGGCATTATTGTGGACAACCGGCTCGACCTGCCGCCTGAACAGGCGGATATCCATACACCCGAACAGTTTCAACCCCATGCCTGGGCGACCGTGAACGGAAAACCAGTTCATTGGGAAACCTGCCAGACCTTCAGCGGTTCCTGGGGCTATCACCGGGATGAAGCCACCTGGAAAAGTCCGGAACAATTGATTCGCATGTTGGTGAACACGGTTGGGTGCGGCGGCAACCTGTTAATGAACGTGGGCCCCACAGCGCGAGGATTATTTGACCATCGCGCTGTTGACGCGCTCACCGTGTATGCCGACTGGATGGCCCTGCACAGCCGCGCCATTTACGGATGTACCCAAAGCGCCTTCACCCCGCCGCCGGACTGCCGATACACACAGAACGGCGACCGCCTGTATCTGCATATCTTCGCGTGGCCGTTCAAACATCTGCATTTGCCCGGACTGGCGGGCAAGGTGGCCTACGCGCAACTGCTCAACGATGCATCCGAACTACACCTGTACGAAAGCGCCGGCAAGCCCAAGCAAGAATGGATGCACCCTGACGCGCTCACCCTGGAATTGCCGGTACAACAGCCGCCAGTCGTTGTGCCCGTGGTGGAATTGTTTTTGAAATAAGGTCACTTGCGCAGCAGGGTTTCTTCAAACCTGAAGACGTGACGTGTCGCCAGGCCGTCATACATTGTAAGACGCAGCCAGACGGCGCCAGACCGTTACACACACGTAGGCGCGCCAGGGCCCGATGTCACAGGACTGACACGGTACAAAGACCCGCTACTTGCTGGTACAGCCCATTTTCGGCAACAAAAAAAAGCGCGTATGCGGAAGAGTGATGCAATCCGCATACGCGCCTTGTATTTGTGCTATTTATTGATGAGGGTTGGCGGGTTCGGACAGAAAATAAAGGGGAGCAAGGTTGTCCCTATAGCGCCCGCTATTCCCATTGCGATACCACCGGGCGTACCAATGTTTATCAAGGCGCCTGTGGAAAACACAACTTCAACCTCACTGCCAACCGGCGCCATTGTGCCCGGCAGTGGGTTTTGTCTGATAATATCGCCGGCGGGAACAGGATCGCAGCTCCAAGAGCGTCGTTCTCTGATACGAGGCACAAACCCAGCGTCCTCCAAAGTTTCGCGGGCTTCTTCTGGCGTCATGTTTTCTACACTGGGGACGATTTCTTTATCTTCCTTTTCGCCTTCTGGTTCGCCCTCAGGCTCGCCTTCAACAGGTTCGCCTTCAACAGGTTCGCCTTCGACGGGTTCGCCTTCGACGGGCTCGCCTTCAACAGGTTCGCCTTCAACAGGTTCGCCTTCAACAGGTTCGCCCTCTACGGGTTCGCCTTCAACAGGTTCGCCTTCGGGACATGGGCCGGAGTAAACAACCACATTCACCGTCGAACAAGGATCAACACGGCTACCAGGAGTAGGAATCTGGCTTGAAATTTGTCCGGCAGGTCCGCCGCATTGTTCAGTGACCGTTCCCACTGACAAGGCAATATGGCCAAGCATTGCTGCTGCTTGCGCCTCCGTTAATCCCGCAAGGTCAGGAACTGTGATTAAGCACTCACCTTTTGAAATGATCAACGTCACTGTACGGGCTTTGTCAGCGGTTATGTGTGCCTGGCTGATCACATGCCCTTCCGTGACCGTATCGCTGCACGCGCTGCTCACAGTGGTTACGGACACGCCAGCGGCCTGCAACACTTCGCGGGCGGCGCCTTCCTCCAGGCCTGTGACATCGGGAATACTGTCCAGAGCCGCTGCCGCTCCCATGCTCAAGGCAATAACAGTTATCACCATGCAATACAATTCTGCCAAACCAACACATCTGCGCACGCTATGTTTCATCTTTGTTCCTCCTTTTGCTGTCGCAGCTGCTTCTTAACACCTTTTGAAAATAGCTTTCCTAACACCACTCATACGTCCCGAAATTCTCTTATTATCATCTATAATATAACAAAAGAATGGATGAATGCAAATGTTGACGTTTGTTAATCACAAAGGTCTTCCTGGCCGTCAAGACAATGCCGGGATGCTGCGGCCACTACGTTGTTTATCGGATTAACTGGACTATAATACCCCGTCGGACATCTGCTGCGCCTGTTCCTATTCCTTCAATCCTGTCAGCGCGATGCCTTCAATGATATACCGTTGAAAGAACACGAACACCAGCAATGCCGGCGTGGTAGCGAGGCACGCGGCCGCGAGGGTGATGCCGTATTCAGCGTAGTAAGAGGTCTGGAACAGGGCAATACCGACGGGCAGGGTGTATTTATCCACGTTGTCAAGGAAAACCAGCGGGCCCATGAAATCGTTCCAGGCGCCCATGAACGTGAAGATGGCGAGCGTAGCGAGGGCGGGCTTGGCCAGCGGCACAATGATGCGCACGAGAATGCCCATGCGTGTACAGCCATCAATGGCGGCGGCATCCTCGAGGTCGGCAGGGATGCCGAGGAAGAACTGGCGCAGCAGAAACACGCCGAAGACGCCCGCGCCCGCCGGCACAATCAACGCCAGCGCCGTATCCAGCCAGCCCAGCGCGTTAAGAATCAGATACATGGGCACCAGCATGATCTGTCCGGGCACCATCAGCATGGCGATAATCACCGCGAACACAACCTTCGCGCCGGGCAACCGCAACCGCGTCAGCGCATAAGCCGCCATTGTGTCCACCACCAATACAAGCATCGTCACGGACACGCTGATAAACAGGCTGTTAAACAACCAGCGCAACAATGGAATTTCTTCGGGGTTCAGTAATATCTCGCGGTAATTATCCAATGTTGCCTGTTGCGGGAGAACACTCTCGAAATGGATGATTTCCGCGTCGGGTTTCAACGAGGTAAACGCCATGATCGCCACCGGCGCGAGGATTAACAATGCGCCCGCAAGCACCAGCGCCTCAATTAGAAGGCGTATCCATTTAGGTGTTCCGGTCATAATCAGCGCTCCCGCATCAATCGAAACTGAAGCACGGAAAAGAAGGCGATGCACAAGAACAGCAGCCAGCTCATGGCCGCGCCGTAGCCCATGCGGTAATGGGTAAAAGCCGTCTCGTAGATATACTGCACCAACACGCGCGTACTCTGTTCAGGGCCGCCCCGGGTGATCATGAACACCTGCCCGAAAACCTGAAAGCTGCCGATGATGTTCATGATAGCGACGAACAGCAGGACAGGACGTAATTGCGGAATTGTAATGTGCCGGAACCGTCGCCATGCGTTCGCGCCGTCAATGGCGGCGGCCTCATACAACTGTCTCGGTATCTGGTGCAAGCCCGCCAGGAGCACCACCATCGGCCCGCCCACCGTCCACCACAGAGTCATGAACACAATGGACTTCATGGCAAGGCGCGTGTCGGTGAGCCAGGGGACGCGCCAGCCCCACGGTTCCAGCCATGCGTTGAACATGCCGAATTCGCCTTGGAAGAAGAAGCGCCACACCAGCCCCGCAACACTGATGGACACCACGGCGGGCGCAAAATAGGCGGCGCGATAGAAGGCCCGGCGTTTGTCGCTCACGGCGTTCACGCCCAGCGCAATGAGCAGCGCCATGCCGACGGTGAGCGGCGCCGCCATCAGCGTGAAGCGAAACGTCGCCCATAACGCGTTGCGGAAGTAATCGCTCTGGAACGCTTCCGCGTAGTTGTCCACGCCCACGAACTGCGGCGGCGCGGGCGAGAGCATCTCCCAGCGGAAGAAACTCAACACCAGTCCGTAGCCCAGCGGCAACGCGAGAAAGGCGCAGAACAGCACGGCGTAAGGCACGAGAAACAGATAGCCTGAATAGATTCTCCAGAAACGACGCGCTGTCATGGGCCGCCTCCCGCTTCCGTCAGGCGACGTTGTCGTTCGATAGCGACGTTCACCTTTTGCTCTGCCTCGCGTAAGGCGTCTACAGCCGAGGCCGATGCGCGCAGTACCCGCTCGGCGGCGCGGTCGAACTCGGAGAAGAACTCGAAGATGAACGGCACAGGCGGCATATAAGCGATATAGTCCATCTGCCGCGCGAACGCCGCCTGGGCGTACATGTTCTGGAAGCGTGCGCTGTCAATCTGGCTGTGACGCGCGGGAACCTGGCCGCCTTCCGCCCAGTCGAGCATGTTGTCCGAAAGGAACCGCATGAGCCGCCACGCCGCCGCGCGCGTTTCTGGATCAAGTCCCGCGCGCAGACACATTACATGGGAACTCGCCCAGGCGGCCGGACGGTCGCCCAGCACCGGCAGCGGCGCCGCGCCCCATTCCAAATCGCTTTGCTTCTCCAGGTCGGCGAGCATATAGATGCCTTCGAAGGCCATCGCGACGCGCCCCTGCCGAAACCCAATCCATGCGTCGAAATGTTCCGGCGACGGCACAAGCCCGCGCTGTATCAGGTCGGCACAAAAAGAAAACGCCGCCACGGTAGCGTCATCGGTCAACACGCATCGGTCGAAATCGGGCGTGAAGTATGTGCTGCCAAACTGACGCGTCACAGTCGCCATGTTCGTGCGCAGCCAGGTAAACACAAAACCCCACTGGTCGGTGCGCCCGTCGCCCGTAGTGTCGCGCGTGAGTGTTGTGAGTGCGTCCATGAACGATTCGCGGTCGGTGGGCGGCAGCGCGTCGCCAGCCTCGTCCACAATCCCCGCCTCTCGGAACAGCCGTTTGTTGTAGAACAGCCCTTGCGGGTGTACGTCAAGCGGCAAACCGTAATGCAAACCGTCCCGTTCCACCGCCCCCCACACATAGGGGAAAAAGTCGTCTGTGTCAACGCCCGCCGCGCCATCCACCAAATCATCAATCGCGTCCAGGAATCCCGCCTGAAAAAAACGTTCCATGTTTTCGACGTGGGTAATGAACACCTCAGGAGCGCGGCCGCCCAGTCCCGCCACAAACAACTTGTTATAATAGGTGCCCCAGTCCATACGCTGCATCAGCGCGCGCGCATCGGGGTTCTCCTCGTTGAATGCCTGAATCATGCGCAGCATGGTACGCCCGTCCGGCCCCGTGAACCCGCACCAGAACCGTACCGTCGCCCGTCCGCCCGAGTCGCAGCCAACGCATAACAGCGCGGTACACACTATGCATAACGCAACGCCCCGCAGTCTTGTGGTGGAATAGTCAGTAATCATCCTTGTTGCTCCTGTCGAACAGGGTAATGCCGTTAAACCGACAGGTTGCATGATGGGCAAACACGCCCTCGCTCTCCTTCCAGGCGCTGTCGTCATAGTCGGGCTGCGTCCATGCATCGAACGGCGCGCCATCCGTATAGCGCCGCAGCACCCCTGCATCACGCGACAAGGGCGACAAGGCTCATGAGGTGTAACGCTCTTCCGTACTCCATGATACCACAAACCAGCTGGTGGGAACGTCGTTGCCGGCAAATCTCGAGGCAATCTCGATGTTGATTCCTTTCCAGTTGCCATGTCATAATGAGCGTCCTATTTCCCCCCCCTCCAACCAAAACGTACAGAGAAGGAAGCGTATCATGGCATATCTTGAAGGAAAAGCGCTCGTGGCACAAGGCGGCGGTCCCACGGCTGTTATTAACCAAAGTGTAGTAGGCGTGGCGCTCGAGGCGCGACGATTCGCGCAGGTAACCCGCGTATATGGCGCTCTTCACGGCGTCAATGGCATTATCAACGAAAATCTGGTGGACCTTACTGAAGCGACTGCCGCCAACCTTGAAGTGGTTGCCGCGACGCCGTCGTCCGGGCTGCTGTCCACACGCGACAAGCCGGACGAGGCCTATTGCAAGAAGATTTTCGAGGTGTGCAAGGCCCACGGCATCCGCTTTTTTTTCTATTGTGGCGGCAACGACAGCGCGGACACCTGCCGAATCGTGAACCAGCAGGCGTCGGAGAGTAATTATGATCTGCGCGTTATCCACGTGCCGAAGACCATTGACAACGATTTGAAAGTAACCGATCACTGCCCCGGCTACGGTTCCGCGGCGAAGTTCGTTGCCCAGGCTTTCGCGGGCGCAAACCTGGATAACCGCGCAATCCCCGGCGTGTACATCGGCGTGGTGATGGGGCGGCACGCCGGCTTCCTCACCGCCGCCGCCGCGCTGTGCCGCAAGTATTCTGACGATGGCCCGCATCTTATTTATCTCCCCGAGCGCGCCATCACCAAGGATAAATTCCTGGACGATGTAACGGCGGCTTTCGAGAAACACGGACGATGCGTGGTCGCCGTGTCCGAAGGCATTGTGGACGAGCAAGGCGAGGCCATTGCATCACAGTTCACTGGCGGCGAGAAAGACTCGCACGGCAATGTGCAACTGTCCGGCACCGGCGCGCTGGGCGACTTGCTCGCGGCCTGGATCAAGGAGAGGAAACTGACCAAGCGCGTACGCGCAGACACGCTTGGCTATCTGCAACGCAGCTTCCTCGGCTGCGTCAGCGAGGTAGACCAGGTGGAAGCGCGCGCCGTGGGCGAAAAGGCGGCGCACTACGCCATCCGCCATGACCTGGATGGTTCGGTTGCCATCAAGCGCGTGGGCGATTATGCCGTGTCCTATTTTCTGACGCCCCTCGAAAGCGTCGCGCGTCATGCCACCGAAATGCCTGACGCGTTTATCAATGACGCAGGCAACGGCGTAACAGAAGACTTCATCAAGTACGCCCGTCCGCTTGTGGGCGCCACGCCCGACTGGCAACGGCTGGACGCGCCCCTGGTCGAAAAGATCATGAACAAAGAATAATGCCTTGACGGCGGGCATCGCGACTCAACCGGCGATGCCGGCGAGATACTGCCGGGCATAACCTGTTCAACCCGTCAGGTGTAACACGCGCTTGTTGTGCGGTTGCGCCGGACGGCCAACATGTAAGGATATGGACAGATGCTGTTCACCATGTTGCGCCTTGCAGGGACACTGTTGTGCGCAATGGCAATGTCGTTCTCGGTTTCAGGGGATATGCCCGGCGAATGGATGCCCCGTGAATCGGGCTGGCGTTTTGACGACAATACGGCCGCCCATGACGATCGCTTTTTTCACAGTGGCGTACTCGGTCTGCCCGGCAAGACTTTCAGGGACGCGCGGTTAACCGCCGAGGTGAAGATCAGCCGCGTGTATCACGAACCAGACAGTGTGTGGGCCGGTTTGTTGCTGCGCGCGCCGCGACCGCTGCATCGCGGCGCGTGGGGCGAGGGCTACCACTTTTTCCTGCGAGTGAACGGCGAAGCCGTATTACAACGGGCCGGCGGCGTTTCCCTGGATGTGGCAGCGACCGAGACGCGTCCCGACGAATTTGTCCGGCTCGCGCTGGAGGCGACGGGTACGCGGATTTGCGGGTATGTTGATGACAAACTGGTAGTCGAAGCGGAAGACGACACGTATGCCGTGGGGGAAGTTGCCCTGGTGCATTATGGCAACGAAACGGTCTTTCGCGCCGTAATCGTGGAAGGAACAACCGTGTCGCAAACAACCGAGACTGAAGTAACGCCGCAACAACCCAAGCCGGAACCATTGCCGCCCGTGACGCCTCTGCCTGCTATTGGCGTACGCAAACCAGGGAGTGACCCGGCGGCGTTTTATAACCGCGACACAGGCGCGCCATTCCTCCCAAAAGGCTTCAATCATACGGCGCTGTCAAAGATCAGCGATGGGTGGCACGCCACCTTCAATGTGGGGCATTATGATCCGGACGCTATGGCAGCGCTGTTGGCTGAAATGGCGGAAACAGGCGCGAACACCATTCGCGTGTGGGCATGGGGCATCCAGGACAAGACCGGATTCACGGGGACGCGGGACAGCCGCGGACTGAATGCGGCGTACATGGAGAACTTCGTTGATTTCTTACGGCGATGTACAGCACACGGCCTGTATGTTGTCCCCATCCTGGATGAAACGCCCCACAACGCCTATTATGACAATGTGGCGGCACGGGCCGACGCGGCGCTTCCCACACCCCATGTTACAGGATATAACGTAAACTATCTGACGCCGGGCGCACTGGCGGCAAAGAAACAGGCAACCAAAGACTTCGTCCAATACGTAAAAGAGGCGGACCCGGGATTGTTGAATACAGTGCTGGGATGGGCCTTCGCCAATGAAGCGTTTGTGAACCACACGCAAGGCCCTTTTCATCTTAACGAGGGCCTGGCCGTTACCCTGACTGGCCGTATCTACGACATGGGCAACCGCGAACAGCGCCAGGCATGTTATGACGAGTCCATCCTCCTGTGGTGCAACACCCTCGCCGACGCCGTGAAATCCGTTGCGCCGGACGCGTTGACCACTATTGGAATATGGACCAGCGACGCCCACGGCCGCGACCCTGTCAATTATCTGTTGCCCGACGACCGCGACCCACGGCGCCCGCCGCGTCCCTCCATACTTGCCGGGCCAGACAGCGTCCTTGATTTCCTGGACATCCATATCTACCCGTGGGACGGCACGTCAACGGTGCGCCCCGAGGCGCATGAATGGAAGGCTGTGAAAGAAAGCGATAAACCGGCGCTCGTAGGAGCGTATGGCGTGTTCAAGAACACGACGGTTGAGGAAGCGCGCGTAATGTTGCGCGAAATGCTTGGGCAGGCCTTTGATATGGGCTACCAAGGCGCGCTTCACTGGGTGTGGGACCTGACCGAGGTAGCGGGACAAACCTGGAGCGCCGTGGAAGAAGACCTGGCGGCGTATCTCATGGCACTGGATGTCTATCCAGAAGAATGAAAGTGACAGCGTGGCCTTTCTCCGATATTTGTGTTATCCTACCGTAGAGAAATGAACCGCAACGTAAAGAAAGGAACCCCCAATGATGCGCCTGTTTGTTATTGCCGCCGCCATAACGCTGTGCGGCGTAGCCTCCGCTGAATTAACGCTGCAAGTAATGACATTCAATGTGCGATACGGCACCGCCATGGACGGTGACAACGCCTGGCCAAATCGCAAAGACATCCTCGTAAACGCCATCCGCGAATACGACCCGGACGTGGTCGGATTACAGGAGTGCCTTGCTTTTCAGGCCGATTATATTGTCGAGCAGATGCCCCAGTATCGGTGGTCAGGCATAGACCGTGACGTGACCGGCAAGGGCGAAATGACCGCCGTATTGTACCGTCACAATACCCTGTTCCCCATCAAATGCGGCAATTTCTGGATATCTGAAACCCCCGACGTGCCCGCGTCGGTGTCGTGGGACTCCAGCCTGACGCGCATGGTTACCTGGCTGCAATTCTACCATCCCGAAACAAAAACGCATTTTCACTTCTATAATACCCATCTCGACCATCGCGGCGAGGAAGCGCGCGAACGCGGCGTCGCGCAGATTGCCGACCATGCCGCAAGCCTGTCAGCGTCATATCCGGTTGTCTTGGTTGGTGATTTCAACGCCGTTGCGCAACAAAGCCGTCCCTACGAAATTGCAATGGAAAAAGGCTGGCAGGACGCCTGGGTCGAAGTGGAAGAACCCGTGGGCCCGCCGATTACCTGGTCCGCTTTCGAAGCGCCGCAACTGGACAGGGACAGACGCATTGACTGGATTTTGTATCGTGGCCCCATTCGTGTTTCTCATTGCGAAACGGTGCTGTACAACGAAGACGGCCGCTATCCCTCCGATCATTATCCTGTCGTGGCAACATTGCATATCGCGACAGAAAAGGAATAACAACCTATGTCCGCAACCCATTTTTGTTCGAGACGGATGTTGACGGTATATGAAACGAAAGCAGGCAGTTACATCGCGTCAGGTCCGGCATGTGCGTCCGCCAGACAAGCGAAACCATAAACTGTTGACAATGCCGCCCGATTCTGATAGAATTTGTGTGTATGAATGCATGGAACCAAGGTTTTTACCGGAGGGTAATCACGTGACAATGAATAAATATAGTGTGAGCGCCATTGCGATACTTATAGCAAGCGGCCTGATCCTGGCGGGAGTCTCCGTCCCCGCGCAAGCCCAGTTATACAATCCCGATGTGGACCTGCCGAAACCCAGCGGCATGGAGAGGTCGCTAACAAAAATGGGACGCGGCATATCGAACATCTTGTTTGGCTGGGCTGAAGTGCCCATGACCTTCGATCGCAACCTCAAAAAAGGGAAACCGCTCGGGTATCTGGTAGGCGTTGCCCCCGTATTGGGCGGCGCGCGCGCCGTCATGCGCACAGGTACAGGCGTATTTGAAACAGTGACCTTCCCCTTCAGCGACAGAGACGTCAATTACGAGGCTGTTCTGGAACCGGAATTCCTGTTTTAGAGCAACCGAATACAACCGTTTACGCACCCGCGCCGCCGCATACAATGCGATGTTGCGCGGGTCGTTCTTTTACGACCCCAACACGGGTGTTGCGCGCGGCCTGAAATTCATCGGTTGATAATGGTCTCAATATACTCATCTGTATTATTCGGGAATAAAATATGTTTTTCGCTAAACGTTTGTCGGTCCCAATTGCCGTCGTCGTACATCACTCGCAGTTGCTCATAGGGCGTTGCGGAAATGATGTACGCATCCAAGGCGACGCTTTTCATCTTTGAGCGTTTTTCTATTTCCTTTGCGAGTTCCGGCAGTATTTCGTGCAGACGCGCCTTATCGTCATGTTGATAGGGTCCAGCGCGCAACATGCCGTGGGGTTCAACAAATATGATCCGCTGACTCGTGTTTGTTTTGATCCAGAGGATAAAGTCTGGAAAAAAACCGCGTTGCTCAAAGAAGCCAATTCCTTTGCCACGGCTGAGGTTACGCAACAGAAACAGTTCTTTGTCTGCAAGCCCATTGTTTGCCTGATTAGCGCAATATGACCGCAGATCATTCACAAATTGACGTTCACTTGGTTTCAATCCCGGCGGTTCACTGCGTACATTCTCGTTTCCTTCAATCAGTAACGGCTGATACAGATGCCGGTCAAAGTGGATGGTGGGCAGGTAGTGCATATCGTGCTGGTAGATATATTCGCCCCGACAAATGAGTCTCTGTATGTTTTCGATTAAGCCCGGATTATCCTTGACCACTTTAACCGTATAATCCTGGAAATTCGCGTCGTCACGGGCGAGAACATTATAAGCCATGTGCTGGGAATCCCACTGCTCCTGTTTGGCGCGGTAGAACTTGTCCGTATATTTTTGGACAATGGCAGTGGCCGCTTCCTGCAGCAGCGTTATTTTTGCAAACGATTCCGGCGCAACAAGGGCCTCATCCGCGAGAAGGCTGTATGTCCTGCCATCTTCCAGAATGGCGCGAGGCGCATCGGGGCGCACCACAAGATTTCGCATTCCTTTCTGTTCTTTGTATTCCAGCAGGCCAAGATAAATGCGTTCCCAATCCACAAGGGAAAGGCTCTCGCTCGGGATAGTCTGTTCGCGTCCCGCCTGGGCCGTTGTCGCCGCAACGCCTTCCTTGCCGCTTGCCAGCGTCTGCACCTTTAA
>SLFT01000423.1 GCA_007124105.1 Candidatus Hydrogenedentota bacterium
AATTCGCAAATGGTCGAAGATTGAGAAAAGCGGACTTTCGCTATGCCCGGGATTTCGAGAATATCAATGCCAACAGATTTTACCTTTGGGCCTGTGTGGTATTCCTGGTCTGTCTGGATGCGAAAGCTGATGGCGCCCTGGGTGTCTGTGGGTTGGTCGAACTTGACAGTGATATCATTTTGCTGCCCCACTACGGGGAACATCCAACCGGTAATGAAAGCCAAGACCGCGAAAAGAAACACAGCCATCCCATGCTTCATGCTGTAAATACCCCCTGATCCGCCGCAAGAAATAGCGCGATTATTCATCGTCATCACCCTCCCATATTGCCTTGATGGTGTTCTCTTGGCGCTTCCCCATAATCATGCTTGCGGAATAATGCTCAAACCGTCTCAAAGGCAGCTGAAAATAGCCTGCCGGATCAGTTTCCCGCACCCAGTTGTATGCATATATCAACCATTCATTACGGTACGCCTCCGGCTGATTGGCGAACCAGGTAATCTCATCCCATCCCCATACATGAAACCTGTCGGTTTCCCGACACTCGCCCGGATGGTCCGATGTCCCGAAATTATCAATCTCCACGATATAGGGTAGGGATTCACAGGCCCAACCACTGGGGGTGACGCCTCCCGCACTCCGCCCGTATATCGAGTCACTGAACCCTTTTTTCAGAATGGCTTTATACGGCTCATCAGCAACGCATTTCGGACGTGACGGAAAAGAGTGCAAATCAAACATTAACTTGCCGTCGTGGACAATCCCGCCACTCGGTACATGCGCGTCACAAATAACCATATGCCGTCGTGCATTTTTCTTTGCGTAGCGCCGAACCCGCCCTAGCATTTCCAGCCAATGCTTATGCCCCGGATCAGCATCATCCATAATCCCCACCTGGCCAAAGTGCAAGGCTTCAACACCAATATCAATATAGCGTCTTGACACGTAATAGAACCACATGCGTGTTTCCAGCTTACTCATATCAGGCACGGAAGCACCCTCGTTCCAGAAATCAACCCGATGACCATTATCGTAAAGCATGGCTTCATACTGAAATGTACGCTTTTCCGGTTCCATACCAAACTCATCAAATACGAACCCGGGGATTGGCAATTCGTTCACCTGCTCGGAAACAATTTCAAAAACAGCACCCTGAAGTATCAATTCCGGGTCCATTTCGTGAAGACGTGCGGCAAACGGCTTTCCTTTTTCAATCAAAACCTCAATCCGGCTTTCGCCTCCCCACATCCATATAACACGCCCGGCAAATTTACACCCGGTGTTTTTAACCATACGCAAATCATCATCAAGGGTAAGATGAAGCAAAGATGCTACTGTAGCCGAACGTGCCAGGTAGTTTTCCAAGACCTGTCTCGATATCGTACCGTCAAAAGTATAATCGGGTGATTCTGTACCTTATGAAAAAAGAAATGCTTGTACCCATATAGCAACAATTATGATAAGAAAGAATATCTGTTTAACGTTTGTCTTGACCATCCTTTGTTTCCTTTTTTTCGCTAATCAAACATACTTAATGCTGTAAATACCACCAGGTCCGCCGCAAGAAATAGTGCGATTACTCATCGTCATCTCCTTTTTCTTCAGACTTGCCACGGTTTTTCTTTTGGCCCTTTTCATTTTTGGGAATTGGCGGGGCCGCCTCAAGAGTTTTCAACAGTTCCTTCACGTTGCTCGCTTCTTCTTCAGGTCTTCCGACAGGGCCCTTATCACCCAGCAGGAACATTTTCCTGTACAAATGATGCTGCGCTGTGGTGCGTTCACTGACGACCATCCACCCGGCGGGCCCTCCATTGCGAACCAGCGCGGTTGGAACGTAACCAGCGTCCGGCGAGGAGATAAGGCAGGCGCCCTTGTTCCATGTCAGCCCACCGTCCTCGGTTTTCCACCAGCATACCTCGCCCTTGCCTGACAGCAACATCCGAACCACGTTGGAGGACTCCACAATCATGTCTCCGTCGCCGCCCGGTACCGCGACCGGCGTCTGCCAGGCGTTGCCCAGCCAACGGAAGTAAACCACCTGCCCCTGCTGCCTGAAGAATAGATGCGGATTGCCATTGTCATCCACACGACAGACGCCACGCTTAGATCTCACCTTCGTTTCAAAGGTATCGCATACCAGCGTATTTTCGTCCGCATATTCTTTCGTGATGGGTAGTGTAAGCGTGTTACCGCCGGCATTTTCCCAAGAGTCGTCCGCGCAGTTTAGTTTCATGTAGTAGCCGTTGTACCGTTCTTTGGTATGCCCCAGAATCCTGCACGGATGGTAAACGTAGGACGCGGTGATTGTGTCGCCCTTCCCGTTGTCAAACCACGCATACCAGGCGTCATGGATATTGCGGTCGCTTTCCTGGATTTTGTGTTTCAACACGGAGACCGGGGGCGCAAAGGTCCGGCAGTTATCCGTGGACTTTTGATATACCCAGTCGCTTCGGTGCGAACCATGCCGGTAGAAAAGATAGATATCCCCGTCGGCCATTTTCACGAATTGGCTGTATGTGCCAAACGGCGAAATGTTGTCCAAAACCTCCCACGACGAGATGTCCTGCGGATTCTTTGAAACAACGTGTGTCTGCCTGCCCTTTCCCGGTGTTCCCAGTTCGTTCTTGCCCAGTAGTCTCCAACAACCGCCATGACCACCGAAAACAAGATGAATGTATCCTTTGCCGTCTACAATCATGGCGGGACGCCCGTGGTTGTCAGGTTCGCTCGGGTCCACAGGGTCCGGCGTCTTTCCCATTGGATTCACGCCCGCCTTCACCGGCCCCGACCATTTTTGGGCGGCGTGGTCATAGGCGCATACATAGGGGTCCTCATGCGGTCCCTGATAGGCGATGTACGTTACTCCCTCGTAATATTCGGCGCATGGATGCTGCATGGTGGCGACAGGGTTTGCGAATCCATTGTCTGTAAAATATTCTACCATGCCCGCAGAAGAAATGCCGCTCAGCAGCAGCAACATGCAGGGCAGACTTGTCACCCTGTTTGTTGTTCCTTTCATCATGGCCATCTCCATTTCTGGTAATTTGAGTTCGTTGCCAAGAGTTATTATTGATACATAACCCTTCAGTTATTCACCCTTCTCCGAGCGGAAGAACATATAGCCTGTGCCCAGAGACGCCGCAGTCAAGAAGTGCCAGAGCAGGTGGCCTTGAAGCCATGCATCAGGACCTGTGAACCGGCCCGCAACATCGATCTGGCGGAAGAACACTGCTGCGAAAAGCGCAATGACTGAAATAATGCACCACCGCACCTTGAACTGTCTGTACCGCCGAATTGCATGCACCGCTCCCACAATAAAAACCGTCAAGATGAGCGTGGTAAGGACCTCTTTGGAAGACATGGACCATTTGTAAACATAAAGCAGGGCGTCGCCGACAATAATGAGCCCTGCGAGCACGGGCCAGGTGGGAACACTACGGGAGCGCCCGCCAACGGGAATTCGCGGGCATAACATGCCGATGCCAATCGCGATTAAAACAAGAATTGGCGCGTACATGGAAGCCACATCAAGTTGCTGTCCCCAACGGGTCAAGGACGCGTGAAAGATGCCGCTCCCGAAGCCAAGATAACAGCATGCCACACCGAACAGGCCGGTCAGCGCGGGTGTCTGAACGATATAGCCGGACCCCTTGGGCCACGCGCGGCGCCAGTCGTATACTGCGATTGCGATGGCATAGAGACCAACGAATACATAGGCAAGATTGGACCAGGTGTTGGCTCGGGTGCGGAACACGCTGTGCTCGTAAATGGTCTCCGTGTAGCTGGGGTTCATGAGGCCTCCGCTTGCACGCCAGTTTTCCCATACATTCACATCGCGATACGCCAGGAACACGATGATGAGAATCAAGGTCAGCGCAACAAACGTCCCCAATGCCACACCATGTACCCACCAGGGGAACTGATTGATTTTTAAGTCGGGTGTACATGTTTCTTGGACAGCGGGTGTTGTTTCCATAATTTGCGGTTCCTCTCATTATTTTCTTTGTTGCCCGGCGCGGTTTCCGGCTCGTTCCTAAATTCCATTTGCGGACGTACGCTCTCATTCCGTGGCGCAGACACCGTCCCCATTATAGCGGCAACTCATCCTGCTGCGCACCCTTTGCGGCGGTCCTCCGCGCTTTCTTGAACGTCGCGCCCACCTGACCTATCGGCGGCATGTCTATCTGTTTTCCCGACAACAACGCGCCCCCCGTCAGCAATTGCAGCCTCGGATATTTCCGGTTCCATACCGCCGACGCATAGAACCCCGCCGTTACCGCCTCCGTCCGCATCGGTTTCGTGGGCGAGTGCATGGCAATCCACTTATCCAAGCGGCGGCAGTCCCAGTTCCTTCAGAAAACCATTGTGTGTGTTGGCGGCGTCTGCAACACGCTTATTGATCGCGG
>SLFT01000497.1 GCA_007124105.1 Candidatus Hydrogenedentota bacterium
TATCAATAGACGGCAATTGCGCAAAGCGATTAACACCCGTCCGGCCTGGTGGTTCATGGGCGGCCGTTATGAAGAGGACAAATTTGAGGCCGACTTAACTATTATCGAGGATGAATATGGGGATCACGGGCGTCTTGAGGCCGAGGTGATCGCGACTGACATGGCCTTTTCAGACGATGGCAGACGCTTGGACATCACCATCCATATTGAGGAGGGGCCGCAATATTCCGTGGAAACTATGGATATTGCCCGCAACGTCGTTTTCGATGATGATGAGGTTATGAATATTGTGGAGGTGCATCCCGGCGACGTGCATAACAGGGGTCAGGTTGCCGAGGACGCGAAACTGATCGAACAGGGCTATCATGACAGCGGATACATTGACGCGATAGTAACGCCGCGCATCACGCTTGATCGGGAAAATAAAACCACCAACGTCCAATACCACATCGAAGAGGGTGATTTGAAATATCTGCGTGAAATTCGCATCACAGGCAATGACGTCACCAAAGACGAGATCATCCGGCGACAGATGCTGCTGATTCCCGGTGAGCGCTATGACGGCGCCGCTGTGGATGAAAGTGAAAGGCGCATACACGGCACACGCTTCTTTGACAGTGTGCGTGTTACCCTGGACGACACCGACGACGAGTTGTTCACCGATCTGCGCGTAAATGTGGTGGAAGCCAAGACAGGCGTATTCAACTTTGGCGCGGGTTACAGCTCGGAGGACAAAATGGGGGTGTTCTCAGAGGTGCGCCTGAGCAATTTCGATCTGACGAACTGGCCGTCTTTCTCCGGCGGCGGCCAGCAGCTGCGTCTGCGCGCGCAGATTGGACAGCGCCGTACGGAATATAACATTGGCTTCACGGAGCCGGAGTTCCTGGGATACCCCTTGTCTTTTGGTATTGATGTTTTTGATGAATCATATCGTGTTCGGGGCGCCGCCCGCTATCGGGAAGAAGCGCGTGGTGGACAGTTACGATTCGGAAAAGCGCTTTCCCCTTATGTCTTCGCGCAAACCAGTCTCCGCTATCAGGAAACCAAACTGACGGAGTTGCCGCGACGGGTACACCCGGAAATCCGACGCCAGGCAGGGCGCTCCACTACCATTTCCAACCGATGGGAAATCGAGCGCAATACCTTGGATTCCGACTTTGATCCAAGCAGTGGTTCGGTTCATGTCCTTGCCGGTGAAATCGCCGGGCTGGGCGGCGACCATGAATTCTTGCGCTTCGAACATGATTCGACCTGGTTCCGCGCTCTTGGCAGAGAACAAAAATACGTGTTGTCCCTGCGTACGCGTCACGGCGTTATGACCGAATATGGGAGTTCGGATTATATACCGCTTCAGGAGCGCTTCTATGCCGGCGGTTCCGATACCGTGCGTGGATATCGCAACCGCGACATTGGACCCAAAGTGCGCGAGTACCCGCGTCGCTTTTGGAGCGACTATTTCGCCATTGGCGGCAATATGCGGTTTGTTTACAATCTCGAGGCCAAGTATCGCATAACCGATATGTTCCGTGTGTATGGGTTCGCGGACGCGGGCGCGGTATGGGCTGACTCGGGCGACTTTGGGTTCGGCGATTTCAATTACAGCGCCGGTGTGGGCATGGGCTTCCATGTTCCCATGCTTGGGCCTATTCGCGTGGATTATGGCCACCCGCTGAACCCGAAAAAGCATCAAAGCAAATCAGGGCGCCTGCACATGTCAACAGGGTTCAGGTTCTAACGTTATTTCATAAGACCAAGTACGCCGCTGAACTGTCTGGTTCGGCGGCCTATTTCTTCCAAAGACCATTTGTGTCGGCACCGTGAATGATTCCTGCAATGAATTGCATGATTGATAAATGACATGTTATACTTCACGTCGGGGTGTGGAGGATGTGTCCGAATCAGGCGTTTATGAGCCAAAACAAAAAGCGCGTAAATTTGCGCGCAATGTAAAGGAAACTGTGCTGTGAGTAGAAGAGAAATTACCTTTGGGCTATGTCAGGGTATTGTGATTGCAATGCTGGTTGCCGGCGCGTTCGCGGTAGTGGGCGCAGAGCCGGCGCGTGCGCAGGACAGTGGTACGCAATATCGCATTGCGGTAGTAGACATGTCCGTGTTGATGGACGAGTACGAAAAGCGCAAAGAAAAATACGATGAACTCCAGCGCGAAGTGGACCGGTTGCAGGAAGAAATAGACGCCATGTCGCGACGAATAGAGCGCGCCAAGGAAGAATATGAAGCCAGCCGCGCTACCATGACCGATGACGAGCGCTTTAACCGGCGCGCGGCGATAGAGTCCGACTTTTCTGATTACCGCAGCGAGCTTGAGCGTCGCCAGCGTCTGATTGACACGCAGGAAGAGCGTGTACTCGTCGAGATCGTTGGCGATATTGAGCGAACGGTTGCGCAAGTAGCGGAAAGCGAAGGGTACCACATTATTTTTAACGCAACCCCGGGACCACGGGCCAGCGTGTTGTATCACAGCGCTACCATTGATATAACGTCGCGCGTACTGCAAGTGCTGAACTCCTAGTCCGCTGTGCTTGTCCTTGCGACAAGCATGCATAAACGGGTCGCTTTTTCGCGCCATTACCGGCGGATAACGACGCCCATAACAGCCATGAAGCAAGCGGCTCGAATACGTGTCGCCCTAGCTATCGGAGAGTTTTCCTGTTATGGAATTAACAGTGGAGCAAATTGCCCAGCTGGTGGGCGGCACGGTGCAAGGGAATCCGGCGGTGCGCATCACCGGCGTCAACAGCCTGGGCGATGCGCAGGAGGGCGATCTGACCTTTGCCCGCAGCGCGCGTTATTACCCGCAGCTCCTGGAATGCGCCGCGTCCGCCGCGTTGACGCCCGGTCGCGTTCCCGATGCCGCTATTACCACCGTTTCCGTTAACCAACCGGATGTCGCGTTTCTGATGGTGGCGCAGGAATTTGCCGCCAAGCCTGCGCATCCGCTGCCGGGCAAACACAAGTTCGCCTATGTAGCGGATGACGCAAAGATGGGCAACAACATAGCGGCGGGGCCCCATGTATGTATTGAATCTGGCGCTGTGCTGGGCGACAATGTGGTTTTGTATGCAGGCGTATACGTGGGTCGCGACTGCGTGATCGGAAACGACACGGTGTTATATCCGCATGTGGTCGTCAGGGAAGGGTGCGAAATCGGCGCGCGGTGTGTTATTCATGCCAATGCTTGTATCGGCAGCGACGGGTTCGGGTTCGCGCAGGCGGGCGGACAATGGCACAAGATTCCACAGACCGGACGCGTTTGTATTGGCGATGATGTGGAGATAGGGAGTTGCACAGCGATAGACCGCGCCACATTCGGAGTTACCCGTGTGGGTTCGGGCACGAAAATTGACAATTTGGTTCAAATCGGGCACAATGTTATCATAGGAGAGCATTGCGCCATTGCCGGCATGGCCGGTATCGCCGGCAGCGCGGTTATTGGAGACCGTGTGCGTATTGGCGCCAACGCCGGCATCATTGGCCATATTACTATTGGCGACGACGCTACGGTCGGTGGACGTTCCAGTGTGGCCCGCTCGGTGGCTGCGGGGAGCGTGGTCTCCGGGTTCCCGGCCATTGACCACGAGTCGCAGCGCCGTGTGCTTGTTGCCCAGCAGCGCACACCGGAAATGCTGCGTCGCCTGACAAAGATCGAACGACGGTTGAAGGAGTTTGAAGACATAATTTCCGATGAAACAACGAACGATAGCTGAAGAAACATCATATAACGGCATCGGGCTGCACACAGGCAGCCTGACCACGGTCACATTCAAGCCGGCGCCCGTGGACACCGGCATTGTGTTCTGTCGCACCGATCTGGAAGACGCGCCTGCCATCCCGGCGCTTGTAAATAATGTGGTGGATGTGTCGCGCGGCACGACGCTTGGCATTGGCGATGTTAAAATTCACACTGTTGAGCATGCCATGTCTTCTCTGGCCGGGTTGGGCATAGACAATCTCATTGTGGAAGTGGACGCCGACGAAATCCCGAACGCCGACGGCAGCGCGTTGCCGGTGATGAACACGCTTTTGAAGGCGGGTATTGTTGAGCTCGGTAAAGAGAAGCACTACATTACCGTTGATCATCCCGTGTACTATCGCAAGGATGATGTTACCTTGAGTATTCTGCCCTCCGACGAATTGCGCGTTACCATGACCATCGCTTACGATCACCCATCGGTAGGCACGCAATACGCCTCGTTCACCATTAACGAGGAAACGTTCAAGAAAGAGATTGCTCCGGCGCGCACGTTCTGTTTTCTACGCGAAGTGAAAATGCTGCAAGAAGCGGGATTGATTCGCGGCGGCAGCCTTGAGAGCGCTGTGGTCATCGGCGACGACGGCATCCTTAACGACACGCTACGCTTTCCAGACGAGTTTGTGCGTCATA
>SLFT01000378.1 GCA_007124105.1 Candidatus Hydrogenedentota bacterium
CGTCATGCGGCGGATACGGCGGGCACACCGGTTCTCATGCTGAACGGTTCGAATGACGGCGTGGTGACGCCCGAGTCCGGCGAAGCGTTGTTTGCGGCGTTGGGCGAACCCAAGGAGATACGCTGGTATCCCGTGGACCATCCCGACCGTGAGCCTGACGGCGAAAAGGTTATCGAAATGCTGAACGACGGTCTTGACTGGTTCCTCAAGTGGGACGCGCCCTTCCGATCAGAAACAGGGGAAGAACCGTTGCCCTTGGAAGAGCCGAAAACAGACGCTGTCGCCGCTGGATGATGTCCATGCGTTTTTATTCAACAAAAATAACTGTCTGACATGATGCCTTCTTAAATCACAAGTTTGGATTCTGTGGGTGAAGCGAAGGGAAACCCACTGGGAAACGTGTTGCAGCGGCAGGGTGGGTTCCGCTTCGCTTTACCGACCCTGCCTTTAAGGTCTATTGGTAGACAGTTGCCAACAAAAGGAAAGGAGATATCATGAAACGGTATTTTACTTTTGGACTCTGCTCTATATGCCTGCTGCTGTCCACTGGATGCGCCACCTTTGAACAGGGGGGCGGCTTTTTGGGCGGCATCAACTTGTTGAGCACGTCAGAGGAAGTGCAGCTTGGGCAACGCTTCGCTACAGAGGTAGAAAAGCAGGAGACGGTGCATCCCGATGCGGCGCTGCAGGCTTATGTCCGCGACATTGGCGCGCGTCTGGCCGGCGCGGCGCCGCGCCAGGATATCACGTATACGTTCACGGTGATAGACGCGCCGGACACCATTAACGCCTTTGCGTTGCCCGGCGGCTACACCTATTACTACACCGGTCTGATGCAACTTTGCGAGAGCGAAGCGGAACTCGCGGCGGTGATGGCGCATGAGATTGCCCATGTGGCCGCGCGTCATCATGGCGAGATGATGACGCGGCAGCTGGGCATGGAACTGATCAGCGACATTATTGTTGGTGAAAAACAGAGCAGGGCCGCCGCGATTGTGACGCAATTGTTCTCGACCGGCGTTGCCGCGCGCTACAGCCGCGTCCAGGAACGCGAAGCCGACCATCTGGGCATGGATATTCTGTACCGCGCGGGATATCAGCCGGAGGCCATGATAACGTTTATGCAGAAGTTGCTGGCTTATGATCAGCAGCGGGGCGGCGGGCGCGGGTTGCCCATTTTCGCGACCCATCCCACGCCCGAGGAGCGCGTACAGCTGTTGCAGTCGCTGATGCAACAGTATTCCCCCGAAATGAGACAACAGCGGCAGATTGGCGCCGACCGCTACCAGGCACAGGTCTTGTCCAAACTCCCGTGATTTCTGACGCGTCCGCTATTCTCCCATCACGGTGACCATGACAGTGCGGGAGCGCGGTTTCACGTCGCATTCGAGCAGAAAAATCTGCTGCCATGTGCCGAGTACGGGCGCGCCGTCCCGGACTGGCACGGTTAAGTCCGGCCCCATCATGGTCGCCTGCAAATGAGAATGGCCATTGCCGTCGTGCCACGCTTGCTCGTGGCCGTAATCGCGGCTCGGGGGCACCAGCCGATTCAATTCCCGGGGTAGATCGGCCTCGAGTCCCGGCTCGAATTCGATTGCGCCCACGCACGCGGTGCTGCCAATATTGAAAATATGCGCCACGCCCGCGCGAACGCCCGAGGCGCTGACAATCGCCTGGACATTTCCGGTAATGTCATGCATCTCGCCTTGTCGTGTTGTCGAAAGTTGTACCGTTTCCTGATGTACCATTGTTCAACTCCTTACTGTTCTTGGACGCAAAACAGGCGATGTCAGCATGACACCCGGCAGTGAGCGCCATTTTGCCTTGTCTATGGCGCCACGTCAAGTCCCGCCGCCCAGGCGGTTGCGCGGCGGTGAAGTTGGCGCGCGCCCGGCGCCTGAAGCGCGACGACATCGTGACCGAGAACGGAGTGAAATACCCGCCCGCCGGTATTCTCGACAATAAAAGCCATGGGATAGGTTTCGTTGTCCACTACCGATACGGCATCGCACAATACCGTAATGGGCGCGTCGCCGTCGAGGCAGGTGTAGAGTTCATCTGTAATCTCGAAATCTGTCATGCCCCGAGTGACAGGGTGTTCCTCATCGGCAATGCGCACGGTGAACGCGCCGTGTGGATCATGCGCGCGCAACGCGGGGTTCCAGACGCGTCCGGCCAGGTTTACAAAGCCATCCCAGTCCTGGAACGCGCCGCATCCGAAATGGACGAGCACGAGACCGTTGCCGGCGGCTACGTGGTCCGTGACGCCGTCCCAGCATTCCCGGCCAAGGGGCAGCCGCTCTTCATAGTTCTTAAAATGCAGCACCGTGGCGTCGTAATGGCGCAACAGCGGTGATCCGTAGAAGGCGGGACATTCCGTGATGGATACCTCGAGCCGGTCGTCTTCGCGTAGCAGCGCAGCCAGCTCAGGCGCGGTGGCGCGCCAGTCATGACCAGCGTAATCATCGCCCGTGACAATCAACACGCGCTTGTTTCGCGCTGGCGCGACGCGCTCCAGCAGCCACAATTCGCTGACGACCGCGTTGGGTCCCTGTTCGTTAACAAAAGCGACGCGCAGCGTTTCAATCGCGTCATAAGGCGCGGCAAGAGGGAGCAACGCCCGCGCCCACGTGAGCGCGTCGTTGTTGTAGGCCGCGGGACGGGTTGGCGGCAGCACGGATTCCCAGGATTCACTGTCAACGCTGAACCGCACGGACTGCATGCGGTTGTTGTCGTCCGCGTCCCACCATGTAAATCCGAGGACATAGTCCGCTTCGGGGTTCAGACCGTGAATCGCGTAAACAACTTCTGTGGCGTCGCGCGCAAGCGCGGCGACCGCCCCCCCAGCGCCGGGAACTATGTAAGAATCGCCGGACACCAGCGTAATGGCGGGCGTCGCATTTTCAGGGGTGCGCTGTTGCGCGCCGCAATTAAGATAGGCGACGAGCTGGTAGCCGTCGGGGAAAATCGGGTCGTTCGGCTGTATTGTGCTGTCGTTTTCCGACAAAGCATCGAGCGTCTGGCTGACCGGCTGCTGCGCAACAGGGGTTTCCGCGCTTACGACAGCGCTGCCAACCATGTATAGACCGAGCAGCGCAGTCGCCATGATGAATTTCATGGTCTGCTCCTTTGTAGTGTGTTCGCGTATCCCGTTTAATGTTTTCGATTCTTGTGGTGCTCGCAAAACGTTGCGCACCGCACCACACCGATTATAGCCGAAACACAATGGGCCAACCCAAAAAGCCGACTACAAAAGTAAACCAAGCGTCTCCATAACAGTTATCAGTTCTTCATACTCAGGTACATATCCGTCCCAGGCGTGAATCTCGCGGCCGTCGTTTACCAGACTCAATCGGAAGGGTTCCTGATCAATAAGCCTGTAATACAACAAGGCGCGATCGCCTATTGAGTGCAGCGCGAACTCGGGCATGACGATAGCGCGAAATTCTTCCATGTCGCCCACGCCTTCCTCGTAGCACAACGCCACAATGGGAGGGACATCCGGCAGCATTACGAGATCATTGATATCGGGCGCTTTCTCGATGCATTCAGCGCAGTTCATGCTGATGATAGGAACAAGGTACAATCCGTCGCCGAGATTGAAATATCCTTCGTCCAGGTAGAGTTCAAATTGGGCGAAGATGCCGTCTCCCTGATCGGATTCCGGAGGCATGAACGCGGTGGGGTCCATGTCCTGCCAGGCATAAGTGACACCCGCGCCCGCAATGATGAGGGCAACGGCCATTTTCAATAGCCCGAGACGCAGGCGCGGCGCTGTCATTACAGCCGCGCTTTTGTCGTCGCCGTCGGACTTCAGGTAAAAGCGCCACGCCATGTAACAGCCCGCCAGAAAAATAAGCGTGTTTTTTACCGTGGATACCTCGGGCGACATTTTGAATACAGGGAAGCAGCCGCAGTCTTCAAGTCCATGAACACGCCAGGAATAGAGAATCAACCCTGTGAAAAAGATCAACATGCCCTGCATGGCAACAAGACTCAGACCCTTCACACGTAGCTTCAGTATTAACGCGGCGCCAAGGGAAACCTCGGCAAATATCGTGAACAGCGCTCCGACCATAAGCCAGGTTGGCGACGCAATGATTTTGTACGCCGACAGCTGCACGGCAAAGGCATTTATGTCCAGCGCTTTTGGAATTGCGCCCGCAATGAAATAGGAACCAATGCATACTTCAAATATTCGCGCAACCAGATACGGCTTTGATTTGATGCGCATTGTAATAAACTCCTGTGGTGACGTGTTGCGCGTGGTGGTCGCGTTAAGCGAATCAGGGACGCCAATTTCTACTACCGCAGTCAGCGGACATTGAATGCTATCTCGATTTCTTCGTGGTCGGGTATGTTGGTGCGAAGTATGACGCGTTTCCCCTCAAGTTCATTGGA
>SLFT01000019.1 GCA_007124105.1 Candidatus Hydrogenedentota bacterium
CGTCTGGCGGAAGCGCAACGCGCGGCGGCAACGCTTGGCGCGCGCTTTTACGCGCCCGTGGCGGATGACCTCGAAATTTTGTATACATTGCCGCTGCTGCGCAAAGTTGGCGCGGTAGTGCGACGGGCGCACCCCGACATTGTGCTGACCCATTCGCCCGAGGAATACATGGAAGACCACAGTACGGCATGCCGTCTGGCTGTGACCGCTGTATTTTCCCGTGGCATGCGCAACTTCGTTACAGACCCGGAAATGGCCCCTGTATCAGGAAACGTAACCCTGTACCACGCGCTGCCTTATGGTTTACGCGACCCGCTGGGCCAGCCCATCGCGCCCGGCATGTATGTCAATATAAGCGATGCGCTGAAGCAAAAACGCGCCGCGCTGGCATGCCACCAGAGTCAGAAAGATTGGCTGGACGCGAGCCAGGGCCTGGACAGCTATCTTAACGCCATGGAAGAGATGAGCCGCGAAGTGGGTTCTTGGAGCGGACGCTATCCCCTGGCCGAGGGCTGGCGCAAACATGCGCACTTGGGATTCTGTGATCCGGACAGCGACCCCCTTACCGAAGCGCTGGGCGCCGACACATGTCTTGCCCAACGGGCATGACCATATTTTTTTCAAAGTCGGATATGGCCTGACGTAATCGGACGGCGTCGGGCGTGTCAGACAACGTTGCGTCCACCTGTTTCATTGTTGCGGGAAACGCAAAGCGTCATAAACAGCTGTCCTGTTATAGGATGCGGTCACCCAAGAAACGCAGCGTCAAAATCTTTCCATACCGGGTCGTAGCCCGCCTTGCTGATCATGGCCACCACCTCCGCCGGACTGCGTCTGTCCTCGATCTCGAACTGGGCAAGCTGATTGCATTCGGGCGCGCCGTATCCGCCTGGTCGCGTACTTGAACCCGCGCTGATCGCGGTAACGCCCAGGTGTATCAACCGGTCGCGCAACACAGCCGGCTCCCGGGTGGAAAGGTTGAATCCCGCCTCGGGCAGAAACAGGCGCATGGCAAGCATCATCTGCACAAGTTCCGCGTCGGATACCGGCTTCGGTATCTGGAAGCCAGGCGGTGTGTGTCGCAGCCGCGGGAAAGACAATGACAACGCGGTACGCCAACAATATCGTTCCAAGTGGCGGCCGTGCAGGCCCAGCCACACCCCTTCAACACGCCAGTCATGCAACCCCAGCAAGGCGCCAATGCTTACCCGGCGTACGCCCGCCGCCGCGGCCCGCTCCACCGCCGCCAACCGATACGCGTAATCGCGCTTGCGCCCATGCCGATGCATTCGCGCATAGAGTTCCCGTTCGTATGTTTCCATGTACAAGGTTACGCTGTCAAGACCGTATGTACAGAGCAACGCGTACTCATCCTGGTCCATGGCGTATATTTCAACCGCCACCGAAGGGAACCAGCGGCGCGCTATCGCACAGGCGTCCGCAATATATCGAGGCGTCGCAACGGCGGGCGCGTCGCCGGTCAACAGCAACACCGACTTATACCCCATCGCCGAAAGCGCCGCGCATTCACGCTCTATCTCTCCAGTGGTCAACGTCACACGCGCGTGACGGGGTTCCGCCTGCGCCGAGAAGCCGCAGTAGATGCAATCCGCCGCGCACACGTTGGACAAATACAGCGGCGCGTATAAGCTGATGGTACGCCCGAACTGGCGCCGCGTCAACCGTTGCGCTTCGCGGGCCATCTCCTCCAGCAGCGGAACCGCCGCCGGCGACAGCAACGCAATCAGATCACGCACATCCCGTCGCTCGCGCGACAAGGCGCCGACAACCGCATCCGGCGTCGCCGCGTCAAGCGTCTCGCGGATACGCGACTCCGGCCACAGGGCAAGGGTCTCTAAAAGGGCTGTAGACAACATACACTCCTGAAAAAAAACAAAACAATTGAACAACCGTGTCGGCATCTAAACGGAACACTGTGAACACGACATTCTTGTAGCGCCATGGGCGTAACCGGAAACCGCTTCTACTTAGCGCGCGTTATCAGCCAACGGATCACGCGTCTTCATGCAAAAAACCGGTTAACGGCGACGACGCCTCCGCATGGACACGCTCCGGGCCGAGCCCGGCCAGATAGGCCATGCGCCCGGCTTCCGTCGCCAATGCGAAGGCGCGAGCCATGCCGCCATGATCACGCGCGTCAGAGAGCGCCGTATTTACCAGCACGGCATCCGCTCCCAGCTCCATCGCCTCCGCGGCGTGGGACGGCGCGCCCAGCCCCGCATCCACCACCACCGGCACCGTGGCCTGCTCGATGATAATGCCCAGCATGTCCCGCGTACGCAAACCGCGATTGCTGCCGATGGGCGCGCCCAACGGCATCACCGTGGCAGCGCCCGCCTCTTCCAGTTTCTTGGCGAGCATCGGGTCCGCCTGGATATACGGCAACACCACGAACCCGTCCTGAATTAACCGCTCAGTCGCGCGCAGGGTCTCAACCGGATCAGGCAACAAATAACGCGGCTCCGGCGTAAGTTCCAATTTTACCCACGGCTCGAGACCTGACGCGCGCGCCAAACGCGCCAGACGCACCGCTTCGTCGGCGTCGCGCGCGCCGCTGGTGTTCGGGAGTATCAATTGGCGCGCGCTGTCTATGGCCGACAGAATCCCTTCTTCTTCCGGCGACGCCAGGTCTACGCGACGCAACGCAACGGTCACGACTTCCGCGCCACTCGCTTCAATGGCGTCGCGCAACGCAGCAGCGGACGGAAACTTACCCGTGCCGATAAATAAACGCGAGGAAAATGAGCGCCCCGCAATTACAAGCGCATCGTTCTGTGGCAATGTATTCATGACTCTATCCGGAATGTTGGATCAAAAGATGCCGCCCCAAGGCGAAACACATTTGCAGCCAGATGCCTGGAAAACAGGTACGGCCGAATCAGTGTCCTATCGGTCGTCTCTTATGATCAACAATAAGATGTAATAAGTTTCTGGATTACAGGAAACGCCTGCGTTGGACTGACGCGCTCTTTAATGAGTGCGCCAGTCAAGGCATGAACCGCTATAGTAACAGATTAACGCGCCCAATCGTGAATCGGATTGTTCCACCTGTTCTACTTTATGCTATCATTGCCGCCAACGTGAACCGGAAACCGGAGAGGAAACCATGTTGATAACAAGCGTATTCGATACATCCGACGCCCTGTACGATGCCGCGCGCGCATTGTTCCAAACCGTGGCGCAAACCACCACGGACACGCTGGCTGCAACACTGATCCCCGGCGGTAAGACACCCGTCCCCCTCTTCGAAAGCATCGCGAAACAAGTCTTCCCCATCGCCTCCTGTTTTCGCATTGGCTATACCGATGAACGGCTCGTACCCGACAATGACCCGGAAAACAACTTTGCATTGTCCAAAGACATGTTGACGGCGCTGGGCATTGGCAACAAACAAACGCTGCGCGTATATACCAGCCTGCCCTTACAGGCAGCCGCTGACCAATACGACCGCGAGTGGCGGGTTTTCCTTGACATGGGCGGCAACATCCCCCTCGCGTTCCTCGGCTTGGGAACGGATGGACATACCTGCTCGTTGTTTTCTCCCGAACAAGTGCAGGCCTGTCCGCCAAACCAATTCGCGGTCGCCGCGCCACAACAAAACGGGCCCGACCGCGTCACAGTCTCCCCGGCACTGCTCGCCCGTGTACAACACGCCGTCATCCTTGTAACAGGACAAGAGAAAGCCGCCGTCGTGGACGCCATGACAAACACACCGCACACCGTCACCGCAGGCATCGCGCTGGCCCAATGCCCACGCGTTTCCCTGTGGTACGCGCCGCAACCATGACGCCGCGCCAAACAAAAGTTGATTTTTTATTCTGAACCCGTCTACAATACCCGTTGTCAGGATAAAATAAGCTAAGGTTTAAGGACGATTTGGTATACGCCGCTGCAAGACACTACGCCGTGTTTGTTTCGTCCAAGGCAATGGATACTGACAACCCAAACCCACACGGGGCCGTAGCTCAGTTGGGAGAGCGCTTGACTGGCAGTCAAGAGGTCTGGGGTTCGATCCCCCACGGCTCCACCATTTTTTACGGTAAAACGTTCCCGCCGCCAACAGGCTGCGGGAACGTTTTTTTTGCAACACCACGGAACGGCCTCATCCTACCTCGCGTATCCCTCCAACTTTTTGCCGCGCAACCAAAGCATCTTCCCTTCTTTTCCACGGAAACGTTATTCCAGTCTATCCTTGAAGTGTATATCGAAATGAAAAGGCGATACGTCACAGCCGCCAGCTGTCATCAACAACAAACGTCATATTACTGGCCTAAAGACGAACCTCCGCACCTGGATTCCTGATTGCCCCGGTCCCGGCGTTGGTGGCTCCAAGTCTGGCTCCGGAATCGGACTCGGGTCAGCCCATCGCA
>SLFT01000207.1 GCA_007124105.1 Candidatus Hydrogenedentota bacterium
CAACCGATTCTTACTGTTCCATTATTTGAAACAGACTGTTATTATATAACCCACAGGGGCGCATATCAAAACGGCGAGTTTACAGAATCTTGCTTTCATGAATTGCGATATTCACAACGATGTGTTATTATACACAACATCGAGGCGTCACTTGGCTGGCAGCAAATGATCCCCTTGGCAAAAGCGAGAAAGGAAATAGTCATGGCTTGGTTGCGAGATGCAACAATTCACATCACCCTGCTTATTCTGGTTTTCTGTTCTTCAGGCGCCCACGGACAGCCCGTTCCCGTCGAAAATCCTTCTTTCGAACATGGAGACGCGCATCCAACAGGATGGCGCCTGCTTGATGGCAACGGTGTCTGGCTTGAGGAAGGCGCGGACGGACAACGCGCCATTGCGGTAATTGGCAACGGAGATGACCACTCCCGCAATTTCTGGGTATCAGCGCCAGTTTCCTTCAAGCCGGACATCCTCTACCGACTCCGCTTTCAGGCGCGTCATGTGGAAGGAATGGGCGGGTCTCTTTTCACAGGCGCAATGTTCAATAACCGTGATCTACCGGAGATGACACAAGAATGGCAGCAGTTTACCTCGTATTTCGTTACGCCGCCGGTTATTGCCGCCGGGATGTCGCGCTTGCGTTTTGGACAATGGAATATAAACGGCATGGCCGCTTTTGACGCAGTAGAACTGACTGAGACGGTTCCAGTGTATCGCCGGCGCGGCGCAATTACGCTGGGCGAAGGAGAACGCATTGTCGGAGACCGCTATCTTTTCGACGCTCCTTTTGTAGGTGAATCCGCGAATCATGCGCGTCCCCTTGCGGGTTTTGGCTGTTATTTCAACAAACCGCGCTGGGTATTCGAACAGGACAGTTGGGTGGTATATTGTCACCACATCGAGACCATGAAACAGCTGGACGGCCGTCTGGAAATTTGCATCGGGTTTTATTCGGGCGGTGAACTTGAAATAGAAGCGGGGACGGATGGCGAGACCTGGTTGCCAGCAGGCGTATTGAAAGGGCGGGACACATGGCGCCTTGACCTCCCCGAGCCGTTGTTCCCATCGGAGACCTTATGGGTGCGCCTGCGCGCGCGCGCGGCGTCCGGCCAGGAAGCGGATGTGGGCGGTTCGTTACAGGTTTACGGATACAAATACAGTGCGACGCTTGACCATGCGCCTGGCGATTTTTCCGGAGCAACGCGTTTCGTTACCACGCCCCGGTCCGCGGACCAGGTATCTGTTGCATTTTCTGATTTCGGCGATTGTCTTCCCGGTCCAAACACAATGGATATATCCGTTAAGAATATTTCTGACGCTGCGCTATCTGTTGCGCCTGGTGTTGTCACTCGCACCGATTCGGGATTACGCTCCGAAGCGACTGCGCCAGCGGTGTCCCTTGCGCCGGGAGTCGCCGGCGATATCCAGATTGAATACGAGATTCCCTATGTGGGCACTGTTGACGTCACGCTTGATCTCGGCGCGGAGGCGGCATACAGCGCTGAAACGTCCCTTTTCATAGCGCCGTTATTTGCTTACAACTTCGGTGCGCGCCTTCCCGATTCATCCGAAACCGTGTCAATGTGGTGGGCATCGTCCGGTTGGAAAATCAGCCGTTCGCGGCCAGCGCCACGCGTGATTTCTCCGGCTATACGCATTCAAGCCGCCCGCAACGAAAGTGAGGCCGCCCAGCTGGCGCTGCGTCCCGCTGCGCCGTTGCGCAATCTTCGCGTGATACCGGAACCACTCGAAAGCGCAACGGGGGACATCCTGCCCGCATCAGCTCTTGATCTATTTCTTGTTGGGTATGTATCCATTACCCAACCAACGGACCATCTTGGTGCTGTTGCTGACTGGCCGGACCCACTGCCACCGCTTAAGCAACCCATTGACCTTGAGGCGGATAAGAACCAGCCTCTGTGGGTACGTGTAACCGTGCCTCATGACTCACCCGCGGGTGTGTATGCGGGCGCGTTAACACTGGAAGCGGACGGCTGGCGCGCAAAGGCGCCGATTGAAATCGAAGTTTTCGATTTCACATTGCCCGACCATAAGACGTGTCAGAGCGCTTTTGGCTTTGACGGTCCGATGGCGGAACGCTATCATGGCGTCACCAGCGAAGAAGACCGACGCGTACTGGCCGCATTGTACAAGGAAACGCTCAGCGCGCATCACATCTCCCCTTATGAACTTGGCCGGAACCTGTTATATCCGACGCTAGAGTATAGCTGGCCCCATGTCTCACCCTGGCACGGGGGAACGCGCGTTACGGATGGCGCTACGGATGGTAGCGGGGCGTTGCAGGTGATAGACGATAACCCCGCGCTCACAATTACCGCGCAATACGACAGCCACTTCGACGTACCAGATGCGGGCGTGCATATTGCTTTTCGTTATAAGACAGAAAACCCGGGCGCCCAATTCATGATTGTATTGCCTCATTATGACGACACGGGCGCGTGGATGAGCGGTCGCAACGCGCATTTCACTGTGACCGGCAATGGCGCCTGGCAAGACTATGAATACGTCATGGACCAGTTCCCCGAAGGCGCGGCCCAGTTTCGCGTGCAAATCAATCCGGCGCTCTACGTCGAGGATGGCTCTACCACCGGGACTGTATTGTTTGATCATTTCCGCATAAGCGATGCGGGCACTGGAGCCATACTGATAGAGGACGACTTCGCGCCTTATGATGAAGAAATACTCGCGCGGATCGCCCAGCCTGTATTCACCTGGAAATCGTGGGAAGAAGAAATGGAGCGTGTGCTGGACACCTATCACTTCAATTCATTTGTATTGCGCACACCCGGATTGGGTTTTGGCGCGGGTTGGGCGCAGCACGACAACATACCGGGCAATCTACTCGGTTATCCACCAGGAACGCCTCTGTATGACGCCGCGTTCAACGCCTGGTATTACGAGGCGCAGGAACGTCTGCGCGCCAAAGGGTGGCTGGAAAAAGCGTTCATTTACTGGTTTGACGAACCTGTTCCCACCCAATACGACTTTGTCATGGAATACAATCTGCGCATGAAAAACGCGGCCCCGGACCTGCAACGAATGTTGACAGAAGAGATTGTTCCAGAGCTGACAGGCGGTCCAAACCTGTGGTGTCCCATCTCCTATGAATATGACCATCATGCCGCCGAACAACGTCGCGCGGAGGGCGAACGAATCTGGTGGTATATCTGTACTGGACCGAAAGCGCCCTATGCTACCTTGTTCATAGACCATCCCGCAACAGCGCTCCGCGTCTGGCTCTGGCAGACCTGGAAGCGCAACATCGAAGGCGTACTGATATGGGCGCTCAACTGGTGGACAAGCGACGCGGCTTATCCCGACAGTTTGCAGAACCCTTATGAAGACCCCATGAGCTGGTGCCATACCTTGGGCGACCTTGTCCCTTCAGGCGCAAAACATCCCTGGGGCAATGGCGATGGACGTTTTCTGTATCCGCCGTTGGCCGCCGCGGATGGCGCCCCTGACAGGCCCGTACTCGAACCGCCGGTTGGTTCAATACGTCTGGACATGCTGCGCGACGGCATCGAAGATTACGAGTACATGGTTATTCTGAAGACGCTCATAGATGATCACCGCGATAACATTGCCGTGGATAAATTGGCCGCTTATGAGCAATTACTTGACGTACCGCCATCCATCACTGCCTCGTTGACCGAGTTCACCTGGGACCCCGCACCCATCGAAGCGCATCGAGCCGCTGTTGCGCGCGCAATCGTCCAACTGAAAAATAAGATGGAGTGAGGCAAGGCATGCGCGCGGCCAACGCCTGCGCGGGCACTCCTATTCCTGCCACAAGGGCATGTCCAGGCGGATAGGATGCAAATCATGACCGATGTGTACAGACATGCCTTCTTCATGGGGCCAGCCCACAGCGCTGCACCACGGCCCGAGGGCAATGTGAGAGCAACACGTACGTCCGTCCTCAAGTTCGAGATGCAGCCATATCCGCCGCACCTTCATAAAATCCCTGTTCGGGTTGCGAATAACAACAGTATTTGAAGCGCCTATTGTTTCAATTGCGCCCGTGGTCAAGGGCAACTTGCCTGATTTCCAGGAAGTATCGCTCTCGGAAACGGGCACTTCTCCTAAGCGTACGCCGTTAAAATACACATAAGACGCGTATTGGCCGCCATCTACCCCCGCCGTTTCCATGACAATATGAGCGGCAGCGACATTGCGCAAATCTTTTTCTCCCAGTCCCGGACACATCCTGGGAGAGGGTTGGTAACTGTCCGGCGGCTGCTCCGTCAGCAGATGCTGCTTTGTCATGGGCGCTTTGGCAACCACACGCGGCGCGCCCCAGAGCGCCCAGTCGGAATGCGAATTATCCGCTGGGCCGACATCCGTAATAAGTTTTATTTCTACTGATTGCCCCACGTAATCCGACAAATCCACCGAGTGTTTTGCCCACGCGTCTACCCTTTGGTATTGTTCGCTGAAAAGCGTAGTTTCGTCCCCGCCTGATAGTACATTTACCTTAAAGACACAGCCGTCGTCCGTAGTGGAACCGCTTCTGAAGCCAAGCGCGAAGTCCAATTGCGCTGATTCCTCAGGCAACTCCAACGGCCATACGGTAAACACATAACCTGTGTTATCGCCCCACGGCGGATGTGTATGCAAGCCATCAAGTGTTATTTCGCCAAGGGTCTCCCGGCATGACGCAATTAGCGCCTTTGTACCAGGATGATCATAAGGCCTCTCCGCTTCGCCTCGAAGGCATTGTCCACCGGTATAAGTCAGTTCTGTCAGGTCAGCGATTACATACTCCGTAGACTCCGTACGCAGGAATCGCTCCTCTTCAAGATGTCCCCCCGGCCAGACAGTGCGCAGGAATACGCGCTGCGTCATATTCGCTTCTGGCTGTTCTATCTCCCAGCGCAACGTCGTTGATTGTGTTGGCGACAGCTCCACAGCCTGCGTACGCGGCGTATAGTCGCCAACGCTGAGACTTGTCTTGGCCGTTACCGCTTCCAGCATATTATTTGTCAGCGCGATTTCAAATGGCAAGGGGACAGCGCGTCGAGACACCGCTTCATCTGACAGAAAGGAGACCGTCATGGGCGGAACGGCAAATACATCCAGCCATAAAAGCGGCCCCGCCTTTAACGATACGCATTGCAGCCAATGTCTTGTCCCTGTTTCCACGTCATCCGGAAATTGCGCATGAAGTGTTGCAACCGCCTCGCCCCCATCAATATCCCAATGTGCTTCGGTCAGCAATATACTTGCGTCATCAGTAAACAACTTTATTTTAACGGAATCGTCCGGGGATACGACTGCGGCATCTACGGCCACAATGACCTTAAACGCGGCGTTGGGCAGCAGTCTTTTCGGCGCTTCGACAACGCGCGGCAAGGCAACCCCGGTATCCCGCTTCCGCAATCGGTATTTTATAACCTCTGAATCATTCACAGGCACAACAGTAATCCATTGACCGCCATGCCGAACTTCGGCGTCCATGACAATGTCGCCAGCTTCGTTGACTGCGCTCGCCTCGAAAACTGTTCCGTTATCAACACCGAGCCAGGCGCGACAAATACTCACTTCCTCGGCGCTCGTGATTGGTATAATCCACCAAAGGCCGTCTCCTTCACGTTTAACGGCAACGCTCGCGTTTGACGCAATAGCGTCCGCTCTTACAAAGGCATCCCGGCTGTCCAAATAAAGATAGTCGTCACATTGCACCAATTCATGGCGATGTCCGTTTACTATGGCGGCATAGGCGAGGATATCGTTCGGTTTATGGGCAAGAAAACCCGTCGGCGGCAGCCGATACGTGGTTTCATCGAGCGTAACTTCCCAGTCTTCAGAGAAATTGAGATTGACCCATACGCGTAATCCGTTTTCATATTCCACAAAAATATGGCGCATCTTATACGCATCGCTGATGAGAGCCGCTGACGTGTCCAATAGCGCATTGCCATCGAAATAGCGTATATCACGGACGGGGACTAATGCGTAACGCTGTTGCAACGCCTGAAGCTGATAATAGCCTTTGAGTGTCGCTTCAAATCCCCATTCATAAGTCAAAAAACCAATATGACCGAAAGCAATGGTTGACGCCGTGAATCGGTCGAACCAGGGGTTAAGTCGGTGTGGATTGTGTTGCCACTCGCCCTGGTATCCGTAAAACATTTCGCCAAAGCCCATACCGAAATCGGTCATCTTCGTATGCATCTTCAGCAGGTCAAAATCCACCAGCGGCGCCGCCTTCCATCCTTCGCCATAGGGCATGATAGTGGCGTAATTTCCATCTACAATACCCGCGTAAAACCAGTGATAATTCCCTTCACTGAAAACGGGGCCGCCATAAACGCGGCTTTCGTTTTCCAACAGACGCGCATAGGCGTCAAACTGCGTTCTGAACATGCCTGCGCCCGGTGTACGCGCATCGTAATCAGTGCGGCCCCAGGGCGTATAAGCCGTATGTACGTCGCAATACTGGGCGTTCACGCCATAAAGGTCGCGGATACGCGGCGCATACTTCGCCTCAAACTCAGCGGCGCGCAATGGTTTGAGCGCGTAACATCGCGGCCAGGCCCGCTGCCAGGCGCCGTCGGGATTCAGGTTGACATGGTCTTCGTTCCAATTTGCATTAACTGGGGCATAGTCCACATAGTTTGTATACGTGCCGAAATAATAGCCCAATCCCCGAACGAATGCGCCGTATGCTGCAAGCGCCTCAGCGCCGATACTGTCTGCCGGTCTATCACGCAGGGTAAAACTTTCGCCGCCCTCGCGCCAGCCTACTTCATGGTGGCAGGCGATAAACTTGTCAATACCGTAGGCTTTGTATTGAGACAAGCGTTCCCGTTGATGAACATGACCAATATTCTGCCACAAATATTCTCGGGCCTGATGCGCGTTTTCGCTGTCCGGATTCGGAATATTCGGCAAGGTCTCCTGTACATCGCAACTGATATTGACAAAGATTCGCTCATGCATGGGATTACGTATACCGGCCGTGGTAGGCTTGTACAAGGCTCCACCGGTATACGGCACAACAGCGGCGCCGCCAACACCAGACGAACCGAATAATTCGGAGGCGTGCGAATTATAATAGTCGCATGCCGCCCACAAAAACACCGGCCCTTCGAGAGATTGCGAAACGATTGTTCGGGGCCAGTCATCGCCGTAAGTCAAGTAAGGGAAATTTACAGTCTTGGGTTCGTGAAGACCTTTTGCGCCGCCAATATCCAACCTGACGGCGTCTCCATCTTCTGTTGTCACGTCAATAATGAGTGACTTTCCTTTTGTCGCAAATCCATATACGTAACGGGCGCTGCTGTTCCGCCAGGAAATTTCCCATGTGGCGCGGCAACGGCCACCCGTGGCGTCAAAGGCAACCAGCCGCGCTGACGCATCATCGCTGTTTGCCCGAACAAAACTATCTTGCATCTGAAACTGAATACCGCCCCCGTAACAAGGAAAGAATGTCTGACCGCCTGCCTGCGCGCGTATATCGTCCAAGGTTCCTGTTTCAGGAGTATACCGAAAGATGATGGTTTCGTCGCCTGTAATTCGCCACTCGCAATGTGATTCATAAAACTGCCTGGCCACGGAAACGGGCGTTTTCAGTGTGGGAAGGATTGTATCTTCCGTGGTTGGCCAGGCCAATACTTCAGGAACCGAAGCAAATTCAAGGGGCGGATATTCCATAACGTAAAACTGTAGCGCGTCAAAATGCAGCCATTCCGTCTGTTGGTTGTATGCGCCAGTCACTTCGATTCCCGTAAATGCCGCGGGAAATTCTATACGCCCCCCTTTGCCGTCCAGGGCAGTATACATCACCGTTGAGCCGTCTGGACTAACGCAGGTACGGTGCGATAAAAACCAGTAATCCGCCCAGTTGCCGTCCATGGGAATTGTGAAATCACGATTAACAGCGTCACGAACCAACACATTAACACCTACAAGCGCGTTTCGCTGATTACGATCAAAAGTCCACGTGTTGCCATGTATCCATAAATTAACCCCCGTGAATTCATTGGGTATGGCTATGGGCTCGAGAGGCTCGATAATAAAACGGGAAGCGTACGTTTCGCCGGTGTATTCCACACGCGCTGTATAATCGCCGAACAACAGTTTTTGACGCGAGCGAAAAAGTGTCGCCTCGGCGCCGTCAAAACAACGAACGCGCCAGTTAGTCAAATCCTCAAAGTCCACAAGCTGCGGGTGCGCAGGCAAGTCACGACCCGCCCAATCCAATTCATAAGGGCGAACGCCTGCGACCGTGTTCTCCGGTTCCTGGTTCAGCGCGGGATATATTGCTTCTCCCCAAACCAGTGGGCTCAACAATGCCGCCATCAACAGAATCTGCCATACCTTATTCATAGCTGTCACCTTCTACTCTTTTTGCAATTCTCAGGCGCCTGATAGTTACTTGTCAAAAGCATTATGAAAACACCCGCAACGTTGTCATGGAAATCAAGAGGTGCGTCAATGCAAATGCGGCATCCGTCAATACAGTCATAGGGACGGCGCCGCCGGTGTAGTCCAACGAAGCTCATCAGTTGGCGCGGCAGCTGAAACAGCCAATCCCTTTATCAGAGTCCTTATGTGTTCATCCGTGGTAAAATACTTTTGATCACTTTGACCACGGACGCAACACTTACAAAAATTGGCAGCCAGCCCAAGTTATGGACCAAGACTATTCACACTGCCTACCGACAAGCAGCGTTCATAATTGTAAACCGATCCAGAACCTTTACTGCGAAGCCAATCTGTTGCTATACTCAAAACTTTATGTTATTATATGAAATTGACGTTGGCATAAAACAACACGAAGAAACTTTCGGGCGCGCGCCTATATTTTTCATAACAAAGATGAGGTCCCTTTTAGAAAAGCGCATTGTTTCATCGCTAAACAGCAGCGAGTTAATGCCGCAAAAGACGGAGGATGCGTGATGGCTGGCAATTATCGTCGAGGGTTCACGCTGATAGAATTGCTTGTGGTGATCGCCATTATTGGCATTCTGGCTGCCATCCTTTTGCCCGCATTGGCGCGGGCACGCGAAGCCGCCAGACGCGCAAGCTGCGCAAACAACCTGCGGCAATTTGCGCTGGTGTTGAAAATGTACGCCAACGAATCCCCTGGCGAGCGTTTTCCGCCAGCGACGCACCAGCCCGCGGGCTATGCGGGAATGCTAATGACGCCATTGGCCTATGCAGTTTACCCCGAGTATATTACGGACCCGGCCATTTATGTCTGTCCATCAAGCCCGATGCATACGATAGACGATATGTACACCAATGACGGCGTGTGCATATTGCTGGGACCTGACCAATATCGTGACTGGTGGCGCGCCGCCTTCTCCTATTTCTACGTGCCCTGGGTACTGGACAAATGCAATGAGGACGATGAAAAAGAGGACGCCGAGCCTATTGTGAGTGTGGTCAACAATCTCCCGGGCTTCGATGTCAACCCCGCGGATTACGAGAACGAGAAAATACCGCATCAATTTCTTAGTCTCATGCTCAGTCTTTTGCTGGAACCAACGCTGAATTTCCTGGAATGGAGCGAGGACGGCCCGGTAACATTGGGCAGAGTATTCAAACATCTCGATAGCGATGTGACGGTGCAGGAAGGCGCGGGAAACGGCGGCCCCAACAGCACAATTATACACCGCCTTAGAGAGGGTGTGGAACGTTTTTTAATTACGGACATCAACAACCCCGGCGCATCCGCCCAGGCCCAAAGCACTATGTGGGTGATGTTTGATATTCTATCTGTCAATGCGAGCGACTTTAACCACATACCTGGCGGCTCCAATGTGTTGTTCATGGACGGACATGTGGCGTTTGTCCGCTATCCCAGTGAAACCGCCCCTGTCTCACGTTCCACCGCAACGGCCCTGGGCGTGGTCCAGATCGCGCATTGAGTTTTTAACGCGCCGTTTCTCTCCACAATACAGTACCAAAATCATTACACAGCGTGATGCAACCGAAAACATGTTGGACTAACCACGATTGCATGGGCGTCACAAATCAGCAGCGGTTGGTTTTCCGAAAGACCAGGCGTGTTCAGCGGTAAATTCCAATGCAGCCCACGGTTCAGACACCTCGCCCCAGCTGGTGTAGATGATGCCCAGCGCTTTTGGGTTGGCTTTGTATTCGTCAAACAATGTAACCCAGTGCCAGGCATTAGGAAGGCGAAACCAGGGCGAACCAGTCACCTTGAAGCCCAAGTCCATAAAATAGGCGACAGACTTGTTCAATTGGGTGTCCAGCGCAAAATTATCATACCACCATACATTAATGATAATGTCGCGCGGCAGGTTTCGTGCCGCATCTGAAGTATTGAGGTGGGGGCCATTCTGATACGGGTTGATGGCATCATCCCAGATCATGAGCCGCACGTCTGGATCAGCGGCCCTGGCATGAGCGTGTATGCGCTTGATGGCGTCCACAAACAATGCCTCATTGGATAATTCGCGGTCTTTGCAGCGCTGGTCGCGATTAAAAAAACGCGGCTCGTCATGGCCAATGTGCAAATACGCTGGCTTCAACTTTTCGACCACGTTGGCAATGGAACGTCCCATGAACGTATCATACAACGGCTCCGAAGGACAACAGGTAATATCTTCCTCATTGGCCTGGTTAAAACTCAGCAGCAGCGTATCGCCTTCATGAATGCGGCTGCCCGCTGCCAGGCTTATTTCCAATGGATCGCCAAGTTGATAGGGATAACGCAACTCAGGCACGTGAAGCGCATAATCGCGTCCTTCTTCAAAAACAGTTTTACCGTCAGCGCATTCCACGATCACTTTCGCGCGCTCCGTCACCACCACGTTGGCCAACGGATTGGGTGACTGAAGCGGTTCCACCACAACCTGGTCAAACCATGCCGTCCCGATGGCATCCTGCAAACGCAAGAAAACACGCACGCGTTCATAGCCTTCACGCTGCGCCGCTGTTGAATCGTCCACCAATGCGCCGCCCGGGCGCGCGCGCTGGTAGGGTCCGGTGTCAAAGTTAACCCGACTTTCCAACCATTCGGTCGTGCCCTGAACGCGACGTGTGTGCTGGCCAATCATAGCCAACGACCCGTTTTTGTCCACGCCGTAAACTTCGATATAAGCGCCGCCATCCCCGGCGACATCTTGTGTCCTGACTCGACAACGCATGGCATAACGCGCATTGGGCTGTACGGCCACATCCTGTGAAACGCGTACTGTTCCCTGGCTTGCAAGAGACAGTTGCAACACCTGCGCGTCGTCTGTCAATGCAATCACTTGCGCCTCATCGGCAGTAGCATCGTTCCAACGCCGATAATGCGTTTCGGCCTTCCAGCCTTCCAGTCCTGAAGCATAAGAAGCGTTTTGCAAACTCGGCGGTTCAGGAAGCGGCGGATCAGGCGCATATACCTGTCCATCGCGAACCGGAAACGGTGCGCGCCGCACCCAGCGCGCCTCCACCGCGCGCGGTTCGCGTTCCAACACAAAATGTCCCCATCCAAGACTTTGCAGTTCAGGAACAAAGGCAATGAAGTTCGCGCGGCATTGGTCCGCAAGACGTTGAAAACGCGCATACGTTTGCGGATTGTCAAGATCATACAGACGCCCGTCCTCGAGCAACAGCAGGTTCAGTTTCAAGTCTACAAACTGTTCAAAACGTTCTTCCGCCTGTTCAATGCCCGCCACATAGGCGCCGCGCATTTCCTGGTCGGGCCAGTCAACTATGGAAACACAGGGAATTCCCCGCCCGGGCTCCACCAACGCGGCCAACGTTGTCAGTCCATTGTGCAGGCCATGCGCCGATTCTGCTTCAAGGTTGATGCCATCGGTGTTTACTTCCAACCGATACGCCTCGTGGCGCGTTCTTTCCGGGATATTCTCCCCCAGCGACGTGAACACAAGCCGCACGTTTCCTTGATCAGAAACAGGCAACGCCATCACTAATATATCGCGGAGGCGATCAAGTGCCGCTGAATCCGGCGCAAAAGGCTCCGGAAGCGACACGCCTTGCATTGCTTCAACCGGCAACCAAGTGTCAACAGCAGAAGTCCAGTGCATTTCCTGCGGCGCAGGCACAATCAAAGGCTGCGCCGCAACCGCCTGGGGCATCGCCAGAAGAAACAACAGGGGCGCAAGATATGAATAGAGTACACGCATGAATTTTATCCTCCATTTTGGGACATACAAACATCGTTTGCCCCTTCCGCATTATGCAATCCCTTGTGTCTTACTGGCTATCCCACCTGTCTCATACCTCAACTGACATCAAAGGCCGCGGCCAGGAGGCCTAATAGATTGGCCATGCCAGGCGTCACAGGCGCTTTACCAGGATACCTGATAAATTCCACATGGCCGTCAAGGTACAACATATTACAGCCGCCGGGTATATGATTGAATATTGTGATGCCTGGCCCCGCCCCAAACAAATCGCCCATGAGCGGAATAGTGCTTTGCGCCTGCGCTGATGCGCCCGCATTGTTAATGTCAGTAATCAGAAACCGTTCAATACCCTCGCGCAACCGGTGAATTGTGTCCCCATCAGCGTTCCCGTTGGGCGGTTGTATATAGCCGTCTTTACCGCCCCTGTCGCTGTCCACCGCCTTGCGCGCTTCCATTCCCGCTACTTGATTTGACTGGTTGATAAGAGAATCCATGAGGTCGGGCAGCAGGTCTTCGAAAAGCTGCGCCAATTGAATGGGAACCGGCTCAGTGGCTATCTGGTCAATCAAACTCTGAGCCAAATCAGGAAAGGCCACTGAAATTGCGACGTCCAGGGTGGGAGCACATTCACTCATTAATGCTTCATATTCAGGTTGATTCTCAAGGCGATCAAATACCCAGCCAAAATACGCATAACTTCTCTGCATCATGTACCCGCGCGCCACAATCCAACACTGGCCCTTGTAATATGTCTCGTCAAGATAGATACTGTGCCAGGTATCATTATGCGGCTGGTCGCAGCAATATAACCCATCCACGCTGTCCTGTGAATCAGATGGACAAATAATGATCGCGGGATCGGTCAGATACTCGGGGTACACGGTTCCCGGCTCAGGCCCGAAGGCCACATAGGGCCATCCGGAAATAGGCGGCAACTTTTCGCCCGGCGCCTCATTGGCGTACATTTTGTAGACCAGTCCCCATTGCCGCAGATTGTTCTGGCAACTTGCGCGCCGCGCCGCCTCGCGCGCCCGCGCGAGCGCGGGCAACAGTATCGCGGCAAGTATCCCGATAATGGCAATGACAACGAGCAACTCGATCAATGTAAAGCCACGCGAACGCATAACAAGGCTCCTTACGATTGGCCTGTGCTTTGCCTGTACTTCATGGCATCCACTATAATAACCAGCGTTTCATATAATAGCATATCATTTCAACTATTGCAACAGGTAGTTTTAGAGACATTAAAAGCACGTGTGGTCGAACACCCCCTTGGAAAGGATAATCCGATGAAGCTGCTTTTGACAGGAGGCGCCGGCAATGTCGGCGCCTATGTAACGCGCGAATTGGCCAACCACAACATGAGGCATACGGTTCTGGACAAGGATAAGCCGCGTGAATTACCCGACGGCGTTGATTTCGTGCAATGCGACCTGATGAATCTTGAATCTACTGTCGAAACAATTCGTGATTTTGATGTGGTATTGCATCTTGCGGCCATTCCGAACGCGTTTGTGGCGGCGCCCGAACATGTTATGGCCGTCAACATGGTCACGTGTTACAACGTGCTCGAGGCCGTTCGTCGCAATGGCATAGGGCGCATTGTTTATGCCGGCAGCGAATCATCGAGCGGATTCGGCATTCATGACGTGGCGCTCAAACCCATGTACTTGCCCATTGACGAAGAACACCCGTTGTGGCCTCATGAAAGTTACAGTTTTACAAAGCGTTTCGGCGAGGAGATGGTCGAAAACTACGCGCGCGCCTTTGGTATCGAAGGCTTATCATTGCGTTATTGTGGTGTGTGGATGGAAAATAACCTTTCCGAGCTCACAGCGATGATCGCCCCTTTTCTACGCGGCGAATACGCGTCTGAACCATGGTTCGGCTGTTACGTTGCCGCCCAGGACGTGGCCCAAGCCGTTCGTCTGGCGGCACAGTATCGCTTTGCTGATAAAAAGCGAATCCCATTTGAAGCCTTCTACATAACGGCGCCAACGACATTCTATTCCGAGCCAACACTCGATGTAATGTGCCGCATCTTCGGCGCCGCACCCGAAGTGCGCGATCCCTCCTATTTTAGCGAAACTCCGTGCGCACCCCCTTTTGACATCCGCAAAGCGCGCCGTATGTTGGGGTATGCTCCCCGCTATGATTGCCAGGACATTCAACACTGGGAGACCCTGTAATGAGAAAATGGAGACTGGAATTTATGGCTTCTCTCGGGTATGTAACCATGCCACCCCGACAGGTGATCGCTTCGCTGGCTGACATCGGATATGAAGCCGTGGGCTGGACGCTTGCCCATTTCAATCCTCATGTTCATACGGCAGACACCCTGCGCGAAGTAGTAGAACAAACCCACGAACGCCAACTCGATATTGGCGAGATTGTTGTGCAACAAGATTACGTGACAACAGACAAAGCGCTCCGTGAAGAACGCCTGAACCTCAGTCTCGCATGCATCGAAACTGCCGGAGACCTTGGCATTGAGGTACTTAACTTCTTTACCGGCCCCGCCCCCTGGGACAAGAACGCCCCGGTAATTGGACGCGACCTGGCAGAAGGCGAAGCCTGGAACATTACCCTGGACGCCTTCACGCGTATTGTTGAGGTTGCCGAAAAACATCAGGTGCGTATTGCCGTGGAGGGCGTGTGGGGCATGCTATGCCATGATTACTATACCACGCGCCTTTTAATTGACCACTTCAATTCGCCCTGGCTCGGCGTAAATTTTGACCCGAGCCACGATATTCTGGCGGGCAACTTCGACATTCCCTGGATTGTACGGCAATGGGGACGCGAACGCATTCATCATATTCATCTCAAGGACGCTGTGGGTACGCAAATGGATGGTATGTTCCTGTTCCCCATGCTTGGAGAGGGACGTGTTCCATGGGCAGCTTTCTTTGAAGCCCTGGACGCCATCGGTTATGCCGGATGCTGCTCTGTGGAATTTGAATCTTTCGCTTATCACAACCAGGTGCTAAAAGGCGACACCTCGAAAGCTGCCAGATTATCCTTTGAACAGGTGCATTTCCTACTGCCATAACAAAA
>SLFT01000272.1 GCA_007124105.1 Candidatus Hydrogenedentota bacterium
GCCACGCCCGCGCGGGCCGCTTCCATCGAATAGCCGCTCTCCAGTCCGGAATGCTCGAGGGCCGTCGCCACATAATAATAAGCGGTTCCCGCGACGACAGAGCTGTCCAGCCATTCCGTGTCCGCCACGGGCGCGGGGGTCAACAGATGATATCCGTCGCCGCTTGTGTCGCTTCGATAGATAAGATAACCGCTGATTTCGTTGCTGTAATCGGCGGGCGTCCATGAAAGGCGCACGGCGTTGTCCTCTTCCCGCCAGACAAGATTCCGGGGCGGCCTGGGCCGGGCCATCACCGCGACGTAATTGCGGAACCGACCGGTCATACTCGACGCCGTATGCGCCTTGGTAGCGTCGGGACTTTGCATGCTGAAGTCGCCGCCGGCGTAATAGCCATTGAATCGGTGGTTGGTGTCGAATACGGGTTGCGCCGTGAGATCGGCAAACACCTGGTACAGGATATTGCCGTTCTCGGGACGCGTGTAGCGCCCGTACTGCCAGCCGCGCACCCAGCCCACGAAAAAGCGGGGGTGTATCCGCCAATGCAGATGATAGTTCGTTCCGTCGGAAGACAGGCGCAACGCATCGGTCACCCCGTCGCGCACATGGGCAATGCGCGTTTCGCCGCCGTCGGTGGCGATGTATTGCCAGTCGGGCGAGGGCGACTCATGCCCGTGCGTAACATGGGGTATGTTGCGCCATAACCCATAGAGTTCGTCCATGTCGAGACCCGTGGGCAGATGAACGGCTTCGGCAAACCACGGCAGGCCGTAGTCGTTCCAGGCGTCGCCCTCGGGATACTGGACGCGGTCTTCGTAAAAAGCGCGCAGGTAGTTGGTGTTGCCGCACAACGGCGCCACAATGTTGGTCTTTTCGCCAGTTTCCCTGTCAATAAGCGCCCCGGTGCGCAAGGCGATGAGATCGCCGTACTCCTCGTGGCCGTAAATGACACAGAAATGGTTGCCGCCCACCGACGCGCCGCCCGGCCCGATAGGTCGCCCGTCATACAAGGGCAACTCGGGGATTGGATGGTTTGGGTCTGGCGTAAATGGCACGAAAATGCCGCGGTTGGGCAGATCAATAAAAATGTGCCGCCCATCGGTGGTCACTCCATAAAGCCGCTTGGTCGCCGCGGGCCAGGACAGCGGCGACCATGTCGCCACAATTTCTTGTTCTCCAGTGCGCCAATTGTTGCGGACAACGTTGCCTTCGGGATTAATGGGCGCGTAATAGATGTCGGGGTCTTCGGGCGCCCACACCGCCGGACGCTCGCCCCGTGCGGGACGCAACCGCGAGAAATCGGCGTCGCAGAACCAGCCCTCGTACACATCGTCGCCGACAGCGCGCGCGCCGCCCACATAAAGCGTGGAACCGTCAGCGTTCCACGCCGACCAGACAGAGGCCGTCCCCGCGTGGTCAACCGTGGGCGAATCGTCTATCATCCACACCTCGGTTCCAAACTGCTTGTCCTGAAAAATAAGCCGATGCGTGGCAAGCGAATCTTCGTCGCGCAAGAACAGATCGTAGGGTTTCTCGCCGTGCCGTTCCATGAAAGCGTCCAGCCCCTGAACAGGATGGGGTCCCTCCTGGTATTCCGGCGAAAGTTCTTCGGAAACCGCTGGCATCGTCAGCGCTGCGCAGAGACCCGTCAGGATTAAAACAACAGGCTTCATGGCACTCTCTCCTTGCGTTGTAATGGGGCCTTTTTGGTTGTTCGTCGGCAGCTTGTCGGACGCAGTCGGACGCGGTCGGACGCAGTTGGACGGCGTCGGACTGGTCTTAGCGCGTCCGCATTTCATAGCGGTTACGGTGGAGAGAAAAGCCGCATGAACACCTGGCCCGCATTCATTGGGTAAAGCGCGCGGCCTTCTTCAACGATGCACTTCAAGCGTATCTTCCCTATTCTAACATGTCCAGTACCAAGAAAAAACCGCGGCGCCAGAATGACGCCGCGGCATATACTATATCTGTTCCGGCAAGGCTACAATGCAGCCACGCGGTTGGCGATCCAGTCGCCGATGCCCGTGGTAGTCTGACCCGCCGCCTTGATGTCGCTGGCGGCCAGCCCTTTGATAATGCCCGCTTGCAGGAAGTCTACGCAGGCTTGTTCAACCGCCGCGCCGGCATCCACTTCGCCCAGGTGCTCGAGCAGCATCTGCCCGGCGAAAATACAGGCCAGCGGATTGATGATGTTCATGCCTGTGTATTTGGGCGCGCTGCCGCCGATGGGCTCGAACATGGACACGCCCTCGGGGTTGATGTTGCCGCCGGCGGCAATGCCCATGCCGCCCTGCACCATGGCGCCGAGGTCGGTGATGATGTCGCCAAACATGTTGCCCGTCACAATCACGTCGAACCACTCGGGATTCTTGACCATCCACATGGTGGTGGCGTCCACATGGGCGTAGTCGCGCTTGATATCCGGAAACTCTTTTTCGCCCATTTCGTGAAACGCCCGTTCCCACAAGCCGTATACATAGGTGAGCACGTTTGTCTTGCCGCACAGGGTCAGCGTCTTATCCTTGTCCCGCTTACGCGCGTACTCGAAAGCGTACCGCAAACAACGGTCCACTTCGTTGCGCGTGTAAATCATGGTTTGCAGCGCTACCTCGTGGGGCGTGCCCTTGCGTTGGATGCCGCCCGCGCCGGAGTACAACCCGGCAGAATTTTCGCGGACCACCACAAAATCAATCTCTTCGGGGCCTTTGTTTTTGATGGGCGTTTCCACGCCGGGATACAGCTTCACGGGACGCAGGTTGATGTACTGATCCAGTTCGAAACGCACCCGCAACAGGATGCCCTTCTCGAGGATGCCCGGCGCCACATCCGGATGGCCGATGGCGCCCAGATAAAGGCCGTCGCATTTCCTGAATTCGTCTATCGCCGAATCAGGAAGCACTTCGCCCGTCTTCTTGTACCGTTCGCCGCCGAAATCGAACAGCGTCGTATCAAAAGAAAAACCGAATTTTTCCGCGGCGGCGCGAATTACTTTCATGCCTTCGTCCAGCACTTCCGGGCCAGTGCCGTCGCCCGGCAACAAACCAATGGTGTATTTTGCCATTTGCTCTTGTCTCCTGGTCTTCAATCGAAGAACCTGTTTGCTTAACACGGGCATCGCCCGTAACCTAGTATGAATTCAACAAGACCTGACGGGACGTTTATGACAGTGAAGACATATTCGCGAAGAGACCCGCTGCTACATCACGTCATGCGGCCCGGCGCTCTCACCTGGCGGATGCCGACACATCCCGGCTCAGCCCACATGCACCCCTCGTCCGCGGGCATAGTCGCCTAGCGCATCGCGCAGCATCTTGCGGCCGCGATACAAACGAGACATCACCGTGCCCAGCGGACATTGCATTACCTCCGCTATTTCCTTGTAGGACATGTCCTCGAGGTCGGCCATGATCACCGCCTCGCGAAAATCGGACGGCAACGCTTCCACCGCCTGGCGCACGGGGTCGTCCACAAGTTCGAGCAAGTCCTCACGACGACCGCTTTGCGGATCGAAAAAGATGTCGGGATCAGGCATGGTATCCGGCGCCGCTTCGATGCCCGACAATTCCACTTCCGCCGGACGCCGCGATTTACGGCGATACTCATTAATAAACGTGTTCCGTAGAATCGTCAGCAGCCACGCCTTAATGTAGGTGCCGGCCTTGAACTTGTCATGAAAACGCAAGGCCTTCACAAAGGTGTTCTGGGTAAGGTCCTCCGCATCCGCGGGATTGCGCGTCAACCGCAACGCAACGGCATAGAGCAGATCAATGTGCTCCAGCACAAGACTCTCAAATTCCTTGGAACGTTTTGCCGTTGCGGTTTTCAACAATTATACCCCGGATGCTTGTCCTTTATGTTCCCCACAAAGGAATCACCAATTCAAACCAAACTACTTAACCTTCTCGGGAATACATATTAGCAGGAATACAGGGGAATAATCAACGTGATCGCGATGCAACAGGCCATTTCCCGACAAACGATCCACAACCGCGCGCCGCCGAACCACGACATATAGCCCTGGTCGCCGCACCCAAACAGCGACACGCAATCCTTGACTGACACCCCGGAATATGGTACACTTTTTCAAGTCAAGCGGGACTAACTCAGTTGGTAGAGTGCCAGCTTCCCAAGCTGGATGTCGCGGGTTCGATCCCCGTGTCCCGCTCCATCCTCTTTGCTTGCAACCCCTTGATTTCAAGGGGGTGAAGCGCAGTTTCGCGGTTCATTATCCGTTGTCAATTGTCCATTGTTCTTCTTCCTCTTTCTTGCTTGAAGGCGCATGTGGGTCATGCGCTCGCGCAGCTCGTTGGCCCGGCGCAACTGGTACCCCCGGTGCAGACCCGCCAGCTGGGCGAACTTGGCCGCC
>SLFT01000436.1 GCA_007124105.1 Candidatus Hydrogenedentota bacterium
GGTTGCGCGCCAACTCCACATGCTCGAATCCGTAAAAGGGACCGTGGTAGTCGCGCCAGAAGTCCAAGTCCTGCAATATCGGATATGCCTCCAGCGAAGGATGTTCCAATGTGCCCTGTAGCGGCTGGAAGTGCGCCTTGCCAACCAGCGCTGTACGGTAGCCTGCGCGGGCGAAGTCGTCACCCACGCACGGTTCAGATTCCGACAGCGCTGTGCCCAGCGTCCATGCCCCATGCTGGCTTGGGTACTTTCCCGTGATCAGCGAAGCGCGTGTAGGCGTACAGGTAGGGTTTACCGTGTAAGCGCGGTCAAAGATGACGCCCCGCGCTGCGAGCCGGTCCAAGTTCGGCGTTTTCACTGCCGGATTGTTATAGCCCATTGCCATGTAGTGTTGTTGATCGCTGGTAATGAACAAGATGTTGTTGTGCGCATATCCCTCTCGAGAAGCGCGCGGCTCTGTATGTTTTTCGGCGAACGCGTCCGCGCAGACCCGATCAATTACCGCCTGCTGCGCCGCCGTGGGCGTATTTGGACGCAACACCGGAAGTGAAACGTCTGCCGCCGCGTTGCCTGAGTCCGCAAAGGCTGCCCCGGAAGCCGTAGCCGCTCCCAGCCCTGCTGTCTTCATAAAATCTCGTCGAGAATACATATCGCGTCCTCTCCGTGGTCGTCAACGCCAAGCAACGCATCTCCTGGTACGGGCGTCGTCAGTAATACAGAGGCACTTTTCCGAAAGCGCCATACTCCAAGGCGGGTGGCGAAGATGAATACCGCAAGTGTAAAGGCTGCCGCATCAGGTGCGGCGATACTTGGGAATTCTGAAGAGTTCACTATACGTAACATTCAATCCGCAACCCAATCATTATTATGTTCTTGCAAACGATACTATCATATACCAACGAATAAACGAAAGCAACAATAATCTGGTGAAATATCCGGGTTAATTGTTTTGAGCGCAGATTGTGATGGGCTAACTACTAGTCGTCGCCGCGCAATATTCGGCTCGAACCATTTCCTGGGTACTGGAGCAGCTATGCTGCGTGGATGAAATAAGCAGCAATGTCCTGTTATCCTAGTCACTCGATATGAACGTTTCCTATGGACAGTAAGTCCAGCGAACAATCAGCGCATAGAACACAAAGGAATCAATTGTGCTTACACAAAGAAGAATTACGATTACAATGGGTTTGTTCATTGGTATTGCCGCCGTTGCCATAGCGCAGCCTGCGGTGCGCATCGAATCGGGGATTCGCGCCGATATGCGTATTACCATTGCCGTACCGCCTTTTGTGACGGCATCGTCTGAATGGGGCGCCTTGGCCGAGGAGATGGCGCAAGTTGTTGCTGACGACCTGGCCTTTTCCGGATTATTTGTGTTGTTGCCGCCGTCGCAGTATCCTGCAGGCTTCACAGGTATGCCGTCGGATGTGCAGCAACTTGATTTGAGCGCCTGGCGCGCCACCAAGGCTGAAAACCTGGTGTATGGCTCTGTACACGAAGAGGCCGGCCAACTGGTGGGGCAATTCCGCCTTTTCGATCTTTATTCCAACACGCAGCTTTACGGCCAGGAGGTGCGTGTGGAGCGGAAACACCACCGGCTTGCGGCGCATCGCTTTTCCGAGGAAGTGCTTCGTCATACGGATGGCGTGCCAGGGATTGGCACCACGGAAATCATTTTTTCCGGCGTCACGGGAAACGGACACAAGGAGATTTACGTGGCGGATTACGACGGCGCCAATATGCGGCCCATTACCAGTCACCAGTCTGTTTCCATTATGCCCGAAGTCTCGCCGGACGGCAACAGCATTGTCTACCTGTCCTATAAGGACCGCTATTGTTTCCTGTACGTGTTTGATCGCGCCAGCGGCGTATCGCGCGCCTTGTCGCGCGAAGTCGGGTTGAACAGCGCCGCCTCCTGGTCGCCCGACGCGAGTCGAATCGCCATGACATTAAGCAAAGATGGCAATGCGGAGATTTACCTGCGCGATCCCAACGGCGAAAACGCCACCCGCGTTACGAATAATCGAGACGGCGACACATCCCCTACCTTTTCGCCATGCGGCACGCGCATCGCTTTCGTAAGCGATCGAGGCGGGCGCCCGCAGGTCTATGGTATGAACCGGGACGGCTCGAACCAGTCCCGACTCTCCTTTCACGGCGGCAGCGCTTATGACCCGTCCTGGTCGCCCGACGGTAATTCCATTGCCTTTGTTTCGGTGAAACCGGGCGAAGGCTTCGAGATTTACGTCATGGGCGCGGACGGCTCGAACCCGACGCGCCTGACGGAATCGCAGGGCGTCAATGAATCACCCAGCTGGTCGCCTGATTCGCGTCATATCGTGTTCTCATCGTCCAGGGGGGGACGCCCCGAACTCTGGACCCTTACCCTGAGCACGGGCGAACAACGACGGGTCAGCAGGTTGAACATCAGCGCGGAAGGCCCGAGCTGGGGGCCGCGCCGCAATTAACCAGGTCATGCTAGTAGCTTCGCTGTCAGGAAGGTAGCCGTGTACACGCCGCACGAGGAAGGAGCCGTGTTCGTCCGCCATGGAATCACAACCGCCGAAGTTTGCCGATGCGTCCCAGGCCGCAAAGCTGATTTCTCAGTTGGGCGACACTTTTGCCGTTGTCCAGAATCCGTCTTATGTTTTCCCGCCCTATGCCATCTACGCGCTGGCGTCGCCCAAAACAGAACTTGCGGATGGATTGCTGGCAGTGGTTATGGACATGGACGGGACAACCACTACCACCGAAACGCTGTGTACCGGCGCGCTTGACGCGATGGTGCGCCGTTTCAGCGGCGGCGAGGATGCGGCTGCGACGCCCGCGCTTGATATTGAACGTGATTATCCCCATATTATCGGCAACAGCACCACCCGCCATGTTGAGTATCTTGTGCGTACCTATGGCGATAGATTCGTCCCTGACGCCTTGTGTCGCCATTTCATCGCGGCTGTTGCATGGACGCTGGCGCATAGCCTGGAACCGGCCCGGGCGCGCGAGGCGGCCAACGCGCTCCGTAGCCAGGGACTGGCCGAACTTTTGAACGACCCACGCTTTGAAACGCTTTGCGCAACAATGAAGGAAAACAGCGCGGACGAAACCATAGCGGCGCGTATAGACCAGTTGGCCACATCGTATCGGGCGTGTTTACGCATGGACAGTGTGACGGACCGCGTACGCATCGGCATTGAGGTGTATTATCAGCGCTATCATGAGTCATTGCGGCATATTGCGGCCCGACACGGGAACCGCGACAGGAACGCGCCGCCGCCGATAGAGCCGATGCCGGGGATTGGCGTGGCGCTGGCGCTGCTGAAAGGATGGCTTGGCGAAGACGCGGCTTCCCTGGGCGACTTGTTGGCGGCGCATCTGCGTTCCATGTCCGACGAGCGGGAGGATGCCATTGCCGCCGGAATTAAGCGGTTGCCCCGGCTGGGCGCCCACTTCGCCGCGCATCCCGTGAAGATTGGGCTGGTAACATCCTCCATCGCCGCGGAGGCCGAGATTGTTCTGAGTGAAGTGTTCGCTGTGATTCGGCGTGAGATAGACAGATGGCCGTTGCCGCAAGCCCGGCGCCAACGTCTCAAGGAACAGTTCGCCCACCCGGACATGGTCTACGATGCGCGCATCACCGCCTCGGACGCAAGCGAAATACGACTGAAGCCGCACAGGGACCTCTATGCCATTGCGCTGCACGACATGGGCATAACGCCCGATCAATTCCAGCGCGTGGCGGGTTTCGAAGACAGCGAATCGGGCATTATCGCCATGCGCGCGGCGGGCATTTCCCTGTGCTGCGCGCTGCCCTTCGCCATGACCCGCAATCACCGGTTCGAAGCGGCCACGCAACTGTGCGCGGGCGGTATGCCGGAGGTTATCCTGCTGAAGAATTTATTCCTGCCCTGAAACGTAGTATCTTGTCCGCGGCGCGATGGGCAGCCAGAACGCAGTCATTCAATCCAATACCGCGGTAAGCGTTTCCCGCAAACACCAATCCAGGCAGGGCGTCTTCCGTTTCTTCAACAATGCGCAGGCGTGTTTCGTGGCCGAGGGTATATTGAGGGATGCCGCCAGGATGTCGGTATACACGCACAAAGTCCGGCGCGTCCTGTATCCCCAATAACGGATGCAACTCTTGTTTCATGTTGTCGAGCAGCGCGTCATCCGACAGATGAACCGCTTCAGGATCGGGCGCGCCGCCGTACATCACGCGCAATAGCAGCGTATCCTCGGGCGCTTCAAAGGGGAAAAGGGATGAGGTCCAGATACATCCCAGCAGACGCATCCCCTGCCCGCGCGGCGCAAGGAATCCGAATCCGTTCATGTCATGACCCACCCGCTGCCGCTCATATCCAGCGCA
>SLFT01000500.1 GCA_007124105.1 Candidatus Hydrogenedentota bacterium
AATACGGGAGATGCCGTTAACAGCAACGGAGGCGTAACAGGCGACCACTTCCTCTGACCAGTTTGCGCCGGCCAACGCGCCAACATAATGCTTTCCGGAAATAGAACCGCCTTCAAGCCCAACATTTACAACCACGGCGGAACTCCCGATGGAACGAAAAAGCCCGACGCCATGATCGTCCGGGCGGTTAACAAAAAGACCACGGATAACATGGCCCTGGCCATCAAACCAACCGCGAAACGCAAGCGCATCGTCTTCTTCATCAAAACGTTGCCCAATGGGCAAGAAACCTTCTCCGTTGTTCCAGTTGGCGGTCTGTGACGCATCAATATCTTGTGTCAATATGTAGTAGCCATTGAGTGGAAAGGCGGCGTTGTTCCCAATCTGTTGTAATTCTTCGATGGCGCTTATTTCAATGGGAGCATACGTTGCGGCGGCCCCATAAGCGCTGATAACAGCCAGTGCGGCAATACCAATAAAACGCTGCTTCAAAATAATAACCTTCATTGGGCCTTTCCTTTCTACGCTGTATCTCGTTCTCCGCATATATCGCCCCTTCTTGATAAACGAAATCAGACGGGCATATATATACACCATCTCACATTATGTTGTGTTGTTGTTCGACTCATCTTCTATGCTCATCATAAACGACAGGGATGATGGTGTCAAGTCGCTTCAAGCACGATAATCTTTGTATATGGGTAACTGTCTAGCATGACGCCTTCTTCAATCGAACTTTTGGAGTCTGTAGTTCTGCCGCAGCACTTATTACGGTGGGTTTCGCTTCACCCACCCGTTCACTTTTGAGGTCTATTGGTAGACAGTTACGTATATGGAACGTGCTGCCGGTGAAATAGATTTCCTTTACGGCGCCCGATGTGTGAGCTGTAAGTCATTGTGGGCGTCAAGGATGCCGATAATAAAGCTGCGCCCGTAAATCGCAAACAGTTCCAGCGCGTCCGCGAGCAGTGCGTCCAACTCAGCGACCGCTTCCGCGCCATGTGTGTCCTCTACCATATCAACGATGTCTTCCACCGCTTCCACATCGGCAAGTTCTATGCCTGGATTGTCTACAAAGTCAGCGGGCATGTACTTTTCAATGGCCCGATCGAGGCGGCGCGCCATGCTGTTGGACGCGCGGGCGAGCACTTCACGCGGCAGTTCGTCCCGGTACGTCGGCGTTTCATATTCTGCGGAAAGTCTTTCGAAAATAATATGGTCGCCCTTTGTTCGCAGCGCGCGCTCCATTACAATGCGTTGGTAGCGCTCGATTGCAAGATGTCGGTTTGACACCAGCTGTACCGCATTATCCACCGGCCTGGAGAACCCCAGAATATCCAGAAAATTTATCCAGAGCATACGGAGCGTACTGTAGCCGGGTAGCACGGTTGTATGATAAGGCATGGACAAATCAGCCAGATAGTGGAGCCCCCAGCCCATGAAACGCCAGCCCCAGTAGTCCTGGTCGTGCTGAAAAGCGAACTCGGACAAACGCTTAAACAGCCGTATCCGGTATTCGGGGTATGTTCTTTCCAGGAAGCGAGCGAAAAAGAATACCAGCGGCGATTCATGATAGAAACCAATATGGAACGGGGCCTGACTGCCATAATCAAGACCGGGGTTGCCGAAAGGCTGGTTGCCGAACCCGTATGCCGCGCCGAAAGGGGTGTTATTGTCCTCGAACAAGCCAGTGTCCATGCCATAATCAGGCTCGTTGGTGGCCGTGGCGATAATGTCCAGCGCATTCAATGCGCCGCCTGGAAGTACCGCGACAAAATCGAAACTGTCGAGCGCTGTGGAATCAGGGAACAATGACACCTGTTCATTGGCCAGCAGCGACGCGCCCGCGGGCGCTTGACCCGAGAGGGCGGCATAATACAATGGCGTCTTTGTGTTGGGATTGATGCGGATAGCGCGAAAAAAGCGGGCAACAATATCTTCCCGGGTTCCCGTGGCTACGAAGACAAGGTCTTCGGGCAATGGCGCGTACCAGGGCAAGTGGGCCCGCGCCCAGTCTTCCTCATCAAGGAGAAACCCGGCCAAAGGACCTTCCACGGCCACCAGAAAATCCTGCAAGGTGACGACGGCCGTGGGCCGCAACAAACCGCTTTCCGCGAACGTTTCAAGTACGGGTTCGGTAATCAGCGGGTGATGTTCCCATGCGTCGCCGTTCAACGCGAAACCGCAGACCATTGCGACAATGAACAGACAAGGAAGAAGACGTCGGCTGCATGAACGTTTTCGGTGTTTTGTATCAAAGCAGTGAGAGCCCATGAGCAAGATTCCTTTGTGCTACATAACCATCAAGCGTTGGCATGGAGCCATTATCCACTACCGCTCTCTCTTTTTTCAATACATACGAATTCGATACGGGGGTTAGCGGTTTGAAATCGGGGATACCTTTCCGCATAATGCAGTGCAACGAAACTGTAAGGAAACATCCTTTGTGGAATATCTCCGCTCTCATAGCGTAAACGTGTCCATCATTCTGGGGCTGGCCCTCGTGTTTTTTCTTGTGTGGCCGGACCATGTCGGCACGGAAGCGGAACGCGCAGCACACGACCAGGGCCGGACAATTATTACCTATTGGGACCGTCACGCCGGACATGAACACAACGAACGTTTGAAACTCATCAACGAGTTTAATGCGTCCCAGGACAGGGTATATGTACGCGCTATTCCCATCGGGTATAACGCGCTCATGGAGAAGACGCTCACCGCAACGGCGGGCGGCGCGCCGCCGGACATCCTTTCCATAGACGGCGGCATTATGGCGCAGCTTGCCGCGCATGGATTGTTTATGCCGCTGGACGATTTTGTGGCCGACGTGCCCACGCTCGACCCTGAACTGTTTTTTCCCCATATCTGGCCCATGGTATATTTTGACGGGCATGTATGGGGGATACCAACAAATACCGACACATACGCGCTGGTGTGGAACAAGACCGCTTTTGCTGAGGCCGGTCTCGAGCCTGAACGGCCGCCCGGGGATTGGGACGAATTTATGGCGTACATTGCGCGGTTGACCGTGCGCGCGGAAAGCGGCGCTATCGAGCGCATGGGATTCCTGCCATGGATTCCCTGGGATCAGGTGTATCAATGGGGCGTGTTGTTTGGCGGTGAATGGTTCAATGAGGAACTCGGACGGTCCGAGGCGGGCAGCGACCCAAACATTATCGCCGCCTATGCGTGGCATCAAAGTTTTACTGTTGATCCCGACGCAGACGAACAGACGCCGCACGCCATGCATCCCGAACGCATCGAGTCATTTTCACGCGGCATTGGCGACTACATGAGCGCCAACAATCCCTTTTATTCGGGGAGGGTTGCCATGATTTCGGAAGGGGAGTGGCAGGTGGCGTTCATCCCCCGTTATGCGCCCGGTCTTGATTGGGATGTAGCGCCGCTGCCACAGCCGCCTGGCGTTGAGCCCATCGCTTTCGGCCCCACCATTATCGCCGATGTCATTCCGGCAACAGCACGCAACCCCGAAGCGGCCAAGGAGTTCCTGCGCTGGTTCTACAGTCCACGGGGTGCGGACCAGCCTTCACCGGCCGCCGATTACAATGAAGCCATACGCAATATCCCGCCGCGCATTCACGAGGCCATGGAACCGCGCTTTATCGAACATCCCCGGTTTAGCGTCTTTGTGAAGCAGTTGCTGGAACGCCGCGTGGTCTCCTATCCCATCACGCCCATTACCCAGTTCATTACCGACCAGGCGCGGCGACAGCGTGAACGTGTTACCTTTCGCGCGACAACCCCCGAGGAAGCCGCCCAGGCATTCGAGGATAGCGTGAACCGGGAAATGGAGCGCATAGAGGCGCTGCTGGAAAGGCGGCGGCAATGACCAGATGGGAACGGCGCCAACTTCGTAATGGACTGCTCTTCGCGTCCCCATGGGTACTGGGTTTTATATGTTTCGCCCTTTATCCATTGCTCATGAGCATTTATTACAGTTTCACTGCGTATAACGTGGTGCAACCGCCGGTATGGATCGGACTGGACAATTATCGCGAATTGTTCTTTCAGGACCCGCTCTTCTGGAAGGCGTTATACAATACCTTATTCTTCACCGCCTTCTCGGTGCCGCTCAGTCTGATGTTCAGCATCAGCCTGGCATTGCTGCTCAACCAGAAAGTGCCGGGCATGAGCGTATTCCGCACCATTTTCTTTTTGCCCAGCATCGTGCCGATTGTCGCTTCCTCCGTGTTGTGGCTGTGGGTGCTCAATCCCGACAGCGGCCTCATTAACAGCCTGCTTCGGCAGTGGCTCGGCGTCGAAGGCCCCGGCTGGCTGGCGGACGCGCGCTGGTCGAAGCCATCTCTTATTCTGATGAGTA
>SLFT01000403.1 GCA_007124105.1 Candidatus Hydrogenedentota bacterium
CTCGTCAACCTTTTTCGGCGATTTTCGGCGATTATTTTTTTATGGGCGCTGTTTTGCTCGTGATTGCCGGCAAATGACGGGCGATAATGCAGTGTGGGTACTGTGAGGGGGCCGGATAATCCACGGGATTTCTGTTGCGCCTGCGAACTGTATACGCCGTCAGCAGCATGACGGAACCTTGGAAAATATGCGGGCGGGCTGGTCGCTTTTTTTGACTCTGGCCGCTGTTAAGGTTCATGATAGGGCATGGCTATGAATCGTGTGATTGGCGCCGGCGTTGACGGGCGCGTTTTTTTGACGGGTTGTGATATCCGGCGTATTGCGGGAGATGAACCATGAAGATGCTGTCCGGTTGCGGTTGTTCGATGGTTGGGTGTGTTGTTGCGTCTGTATTGGTATGCGCGGGCGTTTTTGCGCAACCTGTGCCTGTGACAAACCCTTTGTTTGCCCTGGGCGAGGACAGCCCCGAGGGGTGGCGGTTGTCGGGCGATGTTGGCGGGTGGACGCCAGACGCTGCGGTGGGCGACCGGGCGGTGTATGTGACGGGCGAGGCAAATTCGCAGGCGTCCACGGCGTGGCATTCCGAGCCGATTTCCTTCGAGGCGGACGGCGTTTACCGTTTGCGTGTGCAGGCGCGGCGCGTTGACGGTTCGGGTGGTTCGCCCATTATTGGGCCTACTTTCGCCAATCGCGACCTCCGCTCGGTGACTTCGGAATGGCAACAATACACCGCTTATTTTGTGGCGCCGTCTGTTGACGCTGCCGCGCCGTTGCGGCTGGGACAATGGAATGTTGGCGGCACAATCGCGTATGACGATGTCTCGCTGACGCGGGTTGCGCCGGTGTACCGTAGTCGCGACGGCCTTACATTGGGCGACGGCGAACGTATTGAAGGCAGCCGGTACATTTTTACCGCGCCGTTCGCGGGCGACTCCGCGAACCATGCCCGTCCGCTGACGGGATATGACTGTTTTTTTAACAAACCGCGCTGGGTATTTTCCGAGGGGAAATGGGCGCTTTACACACATGTTGTGGACGATGTCGCGCAGACGGGCGCCACAATTGAGGCGACTATCGGCCATCACACGGGCGGCGCGCTGGTGGTGGAGGCCAGCGCCGACGACGGCGAAACCTGGGAGGCGGTTGGTCGGTTGGAGGAGGTTGGCGCCCTGGAAGCCTCGCTGCCTGCCACGCTGTTCCCCGCCGACGGGATCATGGTGCGCTTCACTGTTGCGCCGTCGGAACAGGCCCCGGATACGCCCATTGGCCTACAGTTGTATGGCTACGCCTATCGCGCCGATCTGATCCGCGCGCCAGGCGATTTTGAGGGCGCAACCCGATTTATCGCCGTGTTGGAGTCGGACAGCGCCGTGCGGCTGACCTTTGACGGGCTGGGTGAAACCATTCCCGGCGGCGTAAATGATCTACGTTTCCAAGCGACAAATCTGACCCATGAGCCGCTTGTCATTGCGCCGCGCCTGCACATTAGCGCCAATGACGGCGCGGGCTACACGGCAACGGTTCCGTCGTTGACGCTGCCGCCGCTGACAGAAGACGGCGCTGAACAGGCGACATCCGTGACGATGCCCTACGATATCCCCGGCGCGGGCGATGTTGTGTTGCGTTTTGAGTTGGACGACCACCTTTCATATCGCGCGGAAGCCACGTTTACAGTACCCTTTCTTTACGAGACCGGCTACGGCGCGTTGCTGCCCGACACCTCCGAGGACGTCGCGCTGTGGTGGGCTTCGTCAGGCTGGAAGGTGAGCCGCGCCCGTCCCGCGCCCCGGGAACAATCCGCCGCCATGCGCATCCAGGCCGCGCGCAACGAACGCGAGGCCGCCCAGTTCGTGTTGCGTCCCGCTGAAGCGTTGCGCAACCTGCGTGTAACGCCCCAGCCGCTTCAGGGCGACAAGGGCGCCACGCTGCCCGCAGACGCCATCGAAACGCTGCTGGTCGGGTATGTGCCCGTAACGCAGCCCACAGACTACCTTGGCGCGGCGGCATCCTGGCCTGACCCACTGCCGCCTTTGGACGAACCGATTGCTCTCGCGGCAGATGAAAACCAACCCGTATGGGTACGCGCGCGCATAGGAAGGGATGTCCCCGCAGACGTCTATCGCGGCGATATACTGCTTGAAGCGGACGGCTGGCGCGCCGTTGTGCCGCTTGAGGTAGAAGTGTTCGACTTCACCTTGCCCGACAGGAAGACATGCGTTACGGCCTTCGGATTCAACGCAACGCTGGCGTTTCGCTATCACAACGTGGACACAGAGGAAGACCGGCGGGCCGTGTACGACAGTTACCTTTCCCTGTTGAGCGATAATCATATCTCGGTGTATACACCCACGTTTCTTGATCCCATTGTGTACAGCTGGCCGCACTTGTCCCGGTGGCGCGGCGGCGAACGGGACACAACCGAAACACGGGACGGCGGCGCTTCGTTGCTGTTGCGCGATACCTCCGAAACCGCCAATGTCGGCGCAGTCTATGACGACACGCTGTCCATCCCGGAGAAGGGGCTGCGCATCGCCTTCGATTACAAGACCGAAGAACCGGGGCACACTTTCATGGTTACCCTGCTGTATTACGACGCATCGGGCGCATGGCTGCGCGGTCGGAACAACGACATTGTTGTGGAAGGCGACGGCGCATGGCAGCGTTTCGATCAGGTTGTGGACGTATTCCCTGATGATGCGCGCCAGTTCCGGTTGCGTCTGTGGGCTACGCCGTATACCGAGGCGGGCATCCACACCGGCGCCGTGTGGTTTGACGCTGTGGAAGCGCGTGACGCCGCCTCGGACGTTGTGTTGATACAAGACGATTTCGCGCCCCACTCCCCCGACGATGTGGCCACACTCTTCGTTCCCGAGTTCGACTGGAGCGCCTGGGACGCCGCCATGACACGCGCTTATGAGAAATATCACATCAACAGTTTCAGGGTGCGCATACCCGGGCTTGGCGGCGGCACGTTTCATTCGCGCTCGGAACCGAGCCTGCTTGGTTATGGCGAAGATACGCTGGAATACCAGACGGCGTTCACCGCCTGGTGTCAGAAGGTAGAAACGCGCCTGCGCGAAAAAGGCTGGCTTGATGACGCGTATGTGTACTGGTTCGACGAACCCGCGCCCGACGATTATGACTTTGTGATGAACGGCTTCCGCAAGTTGAAAGATGCCGCGCCGGGACTAAACCGCATGTTGACCGAAACAATTGTCCCCGAACTGATTGGCGGCCCGAATATCTGGTGTCCAGTATCCTACAATTACGACCACGACATGGCGGAGCAGCGACGCGCGGCGGGCGAAAAAATCTGGTGGTATGTCTGCACCGGCCCGAAAGCGCCCTATGCCACGTTGTTCATTGATCATCCCGGCACGGCCATGCGCGCGTGGCTGTGGCAGACCTGGGAGCGAAGCATTGACGGCGTACTGGTCTGGCAGACCAATTACTGGACCAGCGACGAAGCCTACCCCGACGCGCCGCAGAATCCCTACGAAGACCCCATGGCCTGGGTAACCAGCTACGGCACGCCTGTTGGCGCGCGCCGTCCCTGGGGCAACGGCGACGGCCGGTTCGTGTATCCGCCTGTGGCCGCCGCTGACGGACAACCGGAAGCCCCGGTCTTTGATGATCCGGTCAGTTCCATCCGGCTGGAAATGCTGCGTGACGGCATTGAAGATTATGAATACTGTGTGATATTGCGCGACCTGCTTGAGAAACACAAAGAACGCCTGTCTACAGAAGAACTGAAGAAGTATCAGAAGTTGCTCGAAGTGCCTGACAGCATCACGCAATCCCTGACGGAATTCACCTGGAATCCGGCGCCCATCGAAGCGCATCGTGAAGCGGTCGCAAGCGCTGTTGTTGCGTTAAAAAAACGACCGTAATCGTATACGGTTTTCGAACGCTTCATGGTCAACAACTTTTGTCATACATTGCCTTCTTGGTTCACCCCCACATGTTATGGGGCATCGCCCGTATAGTTCACCAGGTTTCGTTGTGAGCCTGCGAAGATTGCGTTAAATCAGGTTATCCCATCCAGCGCCAAAGGCTGTGGGTAATGACAAGAGCGCACTCTCACAACAAGCCGGGCCTGGGAATTTCTCAAGTCGTCCACAGCATTTCAAGGGGCACGGCGTGGATTTTTTCTGCAATAGGAACAACTGCTTTTCCGGCGTACAAGACGATGCCGCGTAAGAAGTCCTTCCCGAGAGATTCTGACAGGATGCGCATTCCCCTGCAATCATCGTGTTTAATTGTTGCGGACCCTTTGACCTGGATACCAACAACTTTGCGGTCTGAGCCGGATTCCAGGACAAAGTCAACTTCATTGCC
>SLFT01000361.1 GCA_007124105.1 Candidatus Hydrogenedentota bacterium
AGACAAGGAGACAGGCATCGGCATGGGACTTGCCATCTGCCTGCGTATTGTGACGGCTCATGACGGGTCTATTCACGCGGCCAACCGGCCCGGCGGCGGCGCATCATTCATTGTGCGTCTGCCCTTATTACAGTGAGCGCTCGTCAGACACATGGAGACCAGGATGACGGAAAATAATCATCGCATATTAATTGTTGACGACGAAGCCGGAATGCGCGAAGTACTTCAGATAGTGCTTGAGAACGCGGGGTATCAAGTAATGGCAGCGGCAGCGGTTGATGCGGCAATCGCTTTTCTGGAGAAGGAAAGCGTGGATGTCGTAGTAACAGACCTGTACATGGGCAAGGATCGAACAGCGGGGCTGCGCCTGCTTGCGTATGTTCAGGAGAATCAACCGATGACCCCAGCCATCATGATCACAGCGCACGGCACAGTTCAATCGGCCGTGGAGGCCATGCGACTGGGGGCTTTGGATTATCTTCAAAAGCCTTTTAACAGCAATGAAGAAATTTTGTTGCGCGTCAGACGGGCTATCGAAAAACGAGAGCTTACGCGCGAAAATCTTGCCCTTCGTTTGGAACAGACGCGCAACCTCCAGATAGACTCCATGGTGGGCAACAGCGCTTCTTTCCGCAAGGTTTTGACTATGGTTCGACAGGTCGCATCCTTGCCAAGTACGGTGGCCATTTATGGGGAAAGCGGGGTTGGCAAGGAATTGGTTGCGCGCGCACTCCATAGTTTAAGCCCACGCAGTGAAAAACCCTTCGTGGCCATTAACTGTGGCGGCATCCCGGAAACGCTGCTTGAGAGTGAACTCTTTGGCTATAAGAAAGGCGCATTCACAGGCGCAAACCAAGATAAGGAAGGCCTGTTTGTTGTTGCCAACGGCGGCACTATCTTTCTGGATGAGATCGGCGAAATGCCGGCTGTCCTGCAAGTTAAACTATTGCGCGTTCTTGACAACAGCGCCATCACACCTGTTGGCGGCCTTTCTTCCGTTACCGTAGATGTCCGTGTTGTCAGCGCCACCAACCGCGATTTGGCGGCCATGGTTGAGCAGGGTAATTTTCGCAAAGATTTATTTTATCGTCTTAATGTCATCCCGATCCATATACCGCCGCTTCGTGAGCGCGTGGACGATATCCCCCTGTTGGCCCGTCATTTTATCAGCAAACACGCTGAAAGTATGGGATGCCCGGCAAAGCCGCTTTCGCCCGAGGCGGAAAATGCGTTGCTCCGTAACGACTGGCCAGGGAATGTACGTGAATTGAGCAACGCTCTCGAGCGGGCACTGGGCTTAAGCGTTCATGACCGTATCGAGCTTGATGATTTGCCGCCCCATGTCAGGGAATTTCAATCCACACCCGCCTCACCACCTGTGATTTCCGAGGACCAGGGGATAGACCTCGAGTCGGTTGTTTCGGAACTGGAATCCAAGTGTATCCGCCAAGCGCTGGAGGCCAGCCATTACTCTCAACAAAAGGCCGCAAAATTGCTTGGGCTAACGCCCCGTTCGTTACGCTATCGCCTGGACAAATACAATATAGCGGCTGAATAACTGTATAGGGGAAAACTTCTTGATTGCCGACGAATGAAACGGGTACAATGCGGCAATACTCAAGGGAGAAACTACCATGAAATATAATGTTGTGATTGCTCTGGGTTTACTAACGGCGGTGTTCTTTGTTGGCTTGGGCTGTGCCCGGGCCGCTCGCGATACCAGTGGCTTCGCGTTGCGTGAACAAACAGTGGTCAATGCCAGCTTCGAGGAAACATGGCACGCCGTTAAACGCGCGCTACGTGACGAAGGCTATGACATATACACACGCGATAAACGCGGCGCTTTCGTCGCTTACACCCCCATGCGACGTGTATTGTTGACCCAGCCGCGCCGTACAAAGTTCACCATCGAGCTGGCCCGTTCCACTGCGGACGAAACGGCTATCGCTGTTGAAAGTGTACGCCAGGTTTACGGGGTAACATTACTGACCCACCCCAACTGGCACGATCGGGAGCAGCGCGACCCCGAAGCCTCACGCGCAATTCTTGATTCGATACGCGCCATCCTTGATGCAGATTCGCCGGCATCAGAGTCGTTTCTTGATGACGCTGGAGAGGCAGCCGAAGAGGCGCCCGCGGAACCGCGCCCTGAAATGGAAGTAACGCCCCTGCCCGCAGAACACGAACCCACAATTGGAGATGCGGAAACGGTCATCTAGCGCGAGAACGTTAAACGTTATTGCCATCTGGGTCTGAACTGTTCCCATTGCGTTTTTTCATGAAAATGCGGGAAAAGCAGAACACGTTCAGCGCGATAATCGCGGCCCATACGATCCCCATGTATATCCACGTCAACGGCGTCATAGTACCTCCTCCTCTTCCGGCGTGTCGGCTGAGTCAAAGAATTTGGGGTGTGTTTTCCAGGCGTACCAAACGCCAAATATTAAAAACGCCGCCATGCCAAGCATCATCAACCGCGCAAGCCAGAGGTAGGGTTGTGACGCCGGGTCAACGCCCCTCATGAACACTTGGTCAATAAAACTGTCGTAGAACCACCACACCACAAGGCTGACAGTAAACACGGGCGTTACATATTTCATGATGTAATAAAATATCCTGGGCACTTGCAGTTCCGCGCCAAGATGCATCTCCTTCCAGCCCTTATCCATCCCGTAAATCCAGGCGAATAGTACGGTTTCGATAGCAACAAACAGCACCAGCCCAAATTCGCCCATCCAATAGTCGAGCTCGTCTACAAGACCATGATGCATGAACAATATAATCGGCTGCATCAACACAAAGATGCCCACGCCTACGCAAAATACTCCCTGCCGTCGGGTAAGTTGCAGTTCATCTTCCAGAAAGACCAGCAACGGCGTGAACATGGCCATTGACGATGTCAACCCCGCCAGAAAAAGCAACACGAACCATAGTGTGCCGAAAAATTGTCCGCCCGGCATCTGCTGAAAAATCACGGGCAACGCAAAAAAACCAAGCGCAAAAGTACCCTGTTCGGCTATGATCTGTGTCTGTGTCACCCCAAAAAAGACCACTGCCGCAGGAATGGCGATTGTACTGCCTAGTATAACTTCAACAAATTCATTGGTACCGCACGAGGCCAACCCGCTGAGCGTGATGTCCTCTTTCTTTTTCAAATAACTGGCGTAGGTGTGTATCATGCCGAGGCCGACACTGAGGGTAAAGAAAATCTGGCCAGAGGCCGCTATCCATACATCAGACTTAAGCAGTACAGTCCAATCGTCTATGCGCCATATCTGCGCCAGTCCGTCGCTGATGGTGCGCCCCTCCACGGGCGGCAACGTCAACACGCGCACGGCAAGGATGCCGCCAAGTACCAGCAGCGTGGGCATACAGTAGCGGGCCACAATCTCAATGCCACGCTCAATGCCGCGACTGAACACAAAGATATTCACGGCAAAAGTAATCAGAAAAAAAATGTATGCTTGAGGACTGAATGAAAAGAAACCGCCATCTATGCCCAGATAATTTGTAAAGACCTCGCCCATCTCTTCGTTGCTTGTCTGCCCCCAATAGGCGCCGGTTGCCGTCTGCCAGGCATATCCAAGCGACCAGGATTCAATGTAGACATAATACACGCCTACCATCGCGGGCAGCAGTACGCCAAAAATACCTAGGTACTTGGATATGCGATTGGGCCATAGTCGGTGAAACATGCCCGGCGCACTACCATGATCGTAACTGCCGCCATGCCGGCCAATAGTCCATTCCATCCACATCAGTGGAATGCCAACCAGCGCCAATGCAATAAAATATGGCACCATGAAAGCGCCGCCAAAGGGCGCCGCCTTGCCAGGAAAACGCAGGAAATTTCCCAGGCCAACAGCATTGCCGGCCATGGCCATGATCAATCCAAACCGCGTTGCCCAGCCATCAGCGCGTCTTTTGAGCATACGTGATCCTCCATAAGGTCAAGAGAAATATCGAATAATCGGCCTGTCAGGACAAAAGATTATCGTCGCCAAGTATAAGACTATTGGCCGCATGGGTCAAGCCATCGAACCTGGTGGCAGCCTCACAATTCATGCCTGGCACAATAAATTTAAACTCCGGGTTATAAAAGCGGTTGCCTGATGCGTTAAAATAATATCTTTACAACTTGAGGAACAGCGAACTATGACGAAATGGTTTATCATTATGACAACAGCAATTCTTGGGTCTGGGATGGCCTCTGGTACGCCAGTGGATATAACGCCTTATCTTGGCGACAACTGGTATGGCCTCTATTTCAACGGAGAAAAGGTCGGTTACTTGCTGAAAAGCGTTTCCGTAACAGAC
>SLFT01000035.1 GCA_007124105.1 Candidatus Hydrogenedentota bacterium
AACATAAATAGCGTTGGCCTGATAAGCGCGTTATGAATCGTGTGGACAACAGGCGCATCACAAACAGAAAAGGCTTACAGTCAGTGACAGCGGAAAATACACATTGTGACGCAGTCGTACTTACAAGCGGCGGCCTTGACTCCAGTGTCCTGCTCCATCATGTAAGCCGTTCATCGGCGCGGGTCGCGGCGTTGTGTGTTAATTACGGACAACGCCACAATCGTGAAATGGAATGCGCGCGATTCCAGGCTTCCGCGGCCGGCGTCGCTTCTTTTTTTATAGTAGACATGGGATGCCTGGGAACGTTTCTGAAAACATCTTCCGCATTGATTCAGGACGGCCCTGCTATTCCCCGTCTTGATGCGCTGCCGGAATCTGTGCGTCAGCAACCGCCCACCTATGTGCCTAACCGCAACATGATATTGCTGTCCGTTGCTGCCGCCTATGCGGAGTCCATGGGTGCGCCCTGCGTATATTATGGCGCCCAGGCCCAGGATGAATACGGATACTGGGATTGTACAGAGCGTTTCCTGGAACGCATTAACACCCTGCTTGCCTTAAATCGTCGGAACGCCGTTGCTGTTAAAGCGCCGTTGATTTCCAACTCAAAAGCAGACAATGTGCGGTTGGGCATGAAATTGGGAGTGGATTTTGCGCATACTTGGAGCTGTTATCGCGGCGAGTCCATGGCGTGCGGCGTCTGTCCGACCTGTGTTGAGCGCATAAAGGCCTTTCAACTAGTGGGCGGCACAGACCCACTGCCCTATTCAGACGGTCCGGGCAGCTGACGCCTCGACGATCGTTCGCCGCCATACACACATCACTACGGATGCTTGCCATGCTAAGAATAAAGGAACTGGCGCTGTCGCTGGACCATACGGACAATGACTTGCGTCGCCTTGTTGCGGCGACATTGGGGATTGCCCAGGATGCGCTCTGTAAGATTACCATTGTCCGGCGCTCTATTGACGCCCGTGCCCGTGGCTCTGTCATGCTCATTTACACAGTGGATGTATTGCTTTCTGAAAACGTCGTTGTGGATAGAAGCGTTTTTAATAACAAGTCGGTAACGCCCGCGCCTGAAAAGGCTTATCATTTCTCCGTAACGGCGCCACATACACAAACGACGCCTCCCATTGTGGTGGGGGCGGGGCCATGCGGTCTCTTCGCTGCATTACTGCTTGCCAGGCTGGGCCGCCGCCCGGTGGTGATTGAACGGGGGAAACCCGTCCGCGAACGCATGCGTGAGGTGCGCGCATTCTGGCGCGAAGGCGTACTCAATCCAGAATCGAATGCGCTGTTCGGCGAAGGCGGCGCGGGCGCATTTTCCGACGGCAAACTGGCCACCCAAATCAGGGACAAAGAACAACGGCGCGACTGGATCATCCGTGAACTGATCCAGGCGGGCGCACCCGAGGAAATCCGATTCAGCAGCAAACCGCACATCGGCACAAACAATCTTATCATTGTAATCCAAGGGATTCGCGCCACTATTCTTGAACTCGGCGGCAGCATACAGTATGAAAGCCGTGTCACGAATCTGCTCCTTGACCAAGGGCGCATACGAGGTGTTGTGGTCAATGACAAAGAAGAGATATGCGCCGACCAGGTATTGCTGGCGACGGGACATAGCGCCCGCGATACCTTCGATATGCTGTACGAGAACGGCGTCGTCATGTCTCCCAAGGCATTTTCTATTGGCGCGCGCATCGAACATCCGCAACAATTAATTGATACGTCCCAATACGGCAAACACGCGGGACACCCGCGCTTGGGCGCGGCGGAGTATAAAGCCGTGTGGCACTGCCGCAATGGGAGGAGTGTGTACACCTTTTGTATGTGCCCGGGCGGTCACGTGATTGCCGCGTGTAATGAGCCGGAAACCGTGACCACCAACGGCATGAGTCATTTTGCGCGCAAAGCGCCAAACGCCAACAGCGGGCTGCTTGTAGGCGTCACGCCGGATGATTACGGTAACACCCATCCGCTGGCGGGCGTCGCTTTTCAACGACAATGGGAAAAAGCCGCCTATGTCCTTGGCGGCGGCGGTTATCAAGCGCCTGTACAGTTGGTGGGCGATTTGCTGGCAGGACGCCCTTCCACGGGTCTCGGACAGGTGCAGCCTTCCTACACCCCAGGCGTAACGCCCGCGGATTTACGGAATTGTCTTCCGCAATACGTCATTGACGCCTGGCGCGAGGCCATTCCTGCTATTGCAAGAAGAATCCGGCACTTTGATTTGCCGGACGCCGTGCTTACCGGCGTGGAAACGCGCAGCTCCTCGCCGATACGCATTGAACGAGACGCTACGGGCCAGAGCATATCCGTCCGCGGCCTCTACCCTGCTGGAGAAGGCGCTGGACATGCAGGCGGCATCATGTCCGCTGCAATGGACGGCATGCGCGCAGCGGAGCAAATTGCAGCGAATATAGCCACATCATCCTAACCCGCAGAAAGGCGCGTCTGTGAAAAAAGAATCGGGAAAGAAAAAATACCTGGCCGGGCATCAACGCAGCTGGGTCTGGGGACGTCATGCTGTTGCCGAGATACTTGAAGCAGCGAAATGGCCCATGCGCGAGTTGTATCTCGCTGACGACATACAGGAAACGCATATCGAAGCACTGCAACAGCAGGCGCGCGCCCTTGGCGCCGCCGTTGCAATTGTCTCACGTGACCGTTTGCGACGACTGTGTGGCGTTTCAGGACACCAGGGCGTACTGGCCCGCATGGGGCCTTATCCTTACATGACGCTCGAAGGTATGCTGGAACATAGCACGCGTATGCCTTCTCCCCCACTCTGGCTTGTATTGGACGCCCTGCGCGACCCCAACAATTTTGGCGCGCTTGTACGGTCAGCAGCGGCATTGGACGCCACCGCAGTCATTGTCAGCGACACAGAGCAAACACCCGTAAACAACCATGTCGCGCGCGCGTCGGCAGGCGCTGTTAACCGTATCCCAATTGTACAAGCCGATTCCCTGCCAAAAGCGCTGGCCTGTTTGCGGGAGGCCGGAACACGTTGCGCCGCAGCAGACCCTCGAGGCGTTCTTCCGGCCTGGCGCTATGATTTTACGCAAGCAACAGCGCTGGTGCTGGGAAACGAAAGCAACGGCATTCACACCGAGCTGCTCGACTTATGCGATGCCCGGGTCGTGGTTCCCGGCAGCGGTTCGTTGGACTCATTAAATGTAGCGGCAGCGGGCGCTGCATTGTTGTACGAAGCGCTACGCCAGCGAAGCGCCTTCCCGAGCAAATAAACCCGTCAATCAACACGCATATCGCCTTTCATCCGCAAGGCAATCCCTGATATACACGCTAAAGAAAAGATGCCCTGTCGGGGTTCATAAGCGAAAACAGGCTGTAACCCAACGAACGCATCAGTTTGTCCAGCCGCACAACAGGCAACCCCAGCACATTCTGATAACACCCATCATAACGGGACACCAACAGGCTGCCCGGACCGTCCACGGTATAGGCGCCAGCCCGGTCCAGCGGACGCACAGTCTCAACAAACCGGTCTATTTCGCTTGCCTCCAAGGGACGAAATGTAACATCCGTGTTTTCCGAACCGATTGCCGCGCGCCCTGTCTTTGTGTCGAGCACTGCAAGTCCGGTAACAACCTGATGGGTGTTCCCTGATAGTTCCCGCAACATCCGGCGAGCATGTTCGAGGGTTTCCGGCTTGGACAACACAGTTTCATCCAAAAATACCAATGTGTCTGCGGCTATAATCAACGCGTCTTCTTCGGTCCTGACGCTGATTGCGCTGCTCTTGGCGCGTGCGTTGGCCTCAACAATGCCGGCTGGCGTATCGCCATAGTCACATTCCTCAATGTCGGCCGCGCACACACTAAACTCAATGCCCAGCGCCGCAAGCAAAGCGCGTCGTCTGGGCGAAGCCGATGCCAGTATAATCTTTTTCATGAAGATGCTCCTTGATATATTCGATGCATAAGTTGCATAAGGGTACGGCGCATATTATAATGATTAGGTGGATTCTAAACGATATAATCTGCAATGTTGTTGCCCGCCTTCACGCGAAGATGGATAAAGACAGCATAAGCCTAAAACAGGAGAGACAGACAATGAGGCACATAAAACGTTTGACCATTACAAAGCACACGCCTGGCGCGGCCATGGGGACCGGGGATATTTTGCTGCTCGTTGGCACCATACTGACGGGAGTCGGTTCTGTCCTGATGGGCATCAGCCCTTTCTTTGGCGGTAAAGGCGGTTCGCGCTAGTCTACCGGCACTTTAGATTCTGTCGTAATTCTGTGCGCATAGCCCTGAATCAGGCGCTTAGC
>SLFT01000020.1 GCA_007124105.1 Candidatus Hydrogenedentota bacterium
ATAATTTTCCTGCGCGAATAACGCCTCCGCGTAATGAACCTGGTACTGTCCTTTTTCCGGCGCTCGTTCCATCACTTCACGATAAATAGCTTCCGCAAAGGCATGCGCGCCCGTTTCCATGTGGCGGGCTGCAATACGCGTCAATCCGGCCACTAGATTCGGCTCCAATTCCAGATCGATTTCCACTGCCCTGTCCATCATGGCGCGTCCCCTGGCATATCCTTCTTCAACAGCCACCAGGACTCCATAATGCAACAATGCTGGGGCGTGATCGGGATGCCGCTCTGTAATGCGTTGATAGATGGTCAACGCCTCTTCCAGATGTCCACGCCGCTCAAGTTCTCTGCCCAATCGCAACATAGGCTCGGCGGCATCCGGGTAGGCATTACTGAGTTCTCGCCAGAACGCCAGCAATCTGTCCGCGTCCATTTGCGCCAGGCATAAACTCTCGAACTGGGTTGCCGTGTAGGGCGACTCCGGCGCGGCCCACAACACTGTCGCGTAGTTTTCTAGGGCGGATTCATAATCGCCGCGCTTCCTCAAAACATCCGCAAGTTTCACCTGGTATCCCAAATCGCGCGGCGCAAGCCTGAGCGCCTTGGCGTACATATCACCGGCCGTGTCGAAAATGTCCTTTTCATGGAATACATCTCCAATCTCGGCAACGTCGCGGGCAATTACACTGGCCCGCTCGGGGACATGCCTGGCAAGTCGAAACAATGCCTCGGCACGATCAATGTCGTCAGGAATATTGTTACTCAATGACGCGATCCTGTTCGCGAAATACTTGTAATAGGGAAAGTGGTTCAACAAGGTGAAATAACGTTGTAGCGCCATGTCCCTGTCGCCTGTTATACGCAGCCGCACTTCTACAGGCAACGCATACACTGCCTTCTCCACACGCATCCGCTTGAATAAGTCGCCGCCGGACGTTGTTGTTTCTCCTCGCAAATAGAACAACCAAGGTAAAGTATCAATATCCGTCACACGATGCATGGCTACAAGCCGGGGCGCATCGTCCTTATGCATCTGAATGCCCAGGAAATTATTGACGCCCCAACGATGCGTCAACAGGTTAACAATGGGTGCGTTGGAAAAGCGGCGCTTCAGCGTGGAAAACATGACCGGCATGAAATTCGCCATTTCGTATACCGGCACAAAATACAAGGCGTTCCCCATCTTCTCCTCACGCGCAGGTACAAGAATCTGCCGCGTGAAATTTGCGCCGCGCCCCGGTTCGTAGAGCAGCGTGACAACAGTAGGATATTCAGAGGGCGCAAGCTCGAGCGCCAGGTATGCAACGGCAACGTCGCCCACGGGCAGATTCCAGGATTCACGCAACTCGGGAAGTTTTTCACGGGGCGCTATAAGCGTATTGGCTCCCTCGGAAATCGTATCGGTCGCTACGCGTTCCAAAGGCGCGTCGTTGTAGGCCGCCATCATCCTGGCCGCGTTTCCCGTCTGTACTACGCGAAGCGCGAGTAAAACACCTGTTGTCATTACCGCCGCCGCCACGAACAACGCGCCGGCGCTAAGCGCCGCGTCCTTTAATCCAGGCGCCACCCGTCGGTTTCCGGCATACACCGAACAGCACCACGCCCACCCGCCCCGTGCCGCTTGTGTCGCCACAAGAAGCGCAGCCCAGGGCGTTATGAAGGCCAAATGAAACGCGTGCCGTACCTCGAACAACAAATTTGGATACGCCATGAACCAACCCACACACAACGTCAGAAGAACCGCCCTGCCCTTGTCGCGCATGGCAATTAAAAAGAGCGCAACACAAATAAATATCAAGCCAAATCGCTCGATGTATCGCTGATAAAAAGTATGATACGGTCTTAGTCGTCGTCCCCATTCCGATTCGGCTATGGGTTCATACGCGTGGTAAGCGTTTGTAAGTGTTGACAGGCGCGTAGTCGCCTCCATGGCAGCCAGTCCGCGAGCGAACAGGTCGGCTGGAAACGCCCGCGCCCACTCGCGAAAGAGTTCCCGTCCCGCGCGCCCATAAGCGGGACTCAGATACAGGTCCATGGGCGCGTCGAAACCACGCAGCCGGGCATGGGCGTTCACGACGGCGTGCGTCTCGGTATCATCCGGGCGGAGCAACAGGTCATAGGCGGCATCGCCAAAATCCATCTGCTGTTCCGCGAGACGACTCAACCCCTGGAACAGCGTATGCGTGGAAACGCTTCCTGCGTCTTCGCGAACGCCCAGAAGAACAGGCGCCGCCGACAGCAAAAATACCCACGAGATCAAGGCCAGGGCTGCGGCGCGATACAAGGGACGCCACCCACCTTGTACCGGCGCAGTCACTATCACAAACAACGCGACCGGCAGACAGATGAGCATATCTTGACGAAACCCGTATCCCACACCAACCAACGCGCCGGCAATCACGCCGTATTTGAGCAAACGGTCCACCGGCGAGCGATGTTTAAGCATGAACCCAGCCAGCGCGATGAAAAACAGGATAAAAGGGGCTTTGCTGAAATCGCGCAACAGAGGCGCAACAGCCAGGAAGGGCGGCAACAAGGCGACACAAAACGCGCCTGCAACCGACAGCGCGCGTCCCATACCAAGGCGAAACAGGCAATACAGCGCCATCGCTGTCAAACCATAGAACAGGGCGCTCAACAGGCGCAATGACTCGTGGCTTATCCCAAATAAACGCCAGCACCAACCCACGCTGTAAAATAGCAGCCAGTGACTCAACGGGAAGCTATCGCGCGCACCGGCGAGCAGGTGTGTTCCTGAAATGACGTCAGGCAGATCGTCGGCATCAAAGGCCTCCTGCTCAAGAGCGAGAAACGCGTCAAGCGCAGGGGCGTCCAGGTCCGTGGGAATAATCATCCCATGCCCCGCCGCAAACAGGGCCGCCGGTTTGAATTCCGGCAACAGCGTATCCAGGGGATTGCCTCGAACGTCAAGGAACACACGATAACTATAGTTTCCCGCAACAGCGCCAATCACAAAAAGAATTAACACTGCGGCGATGTCGAACTGACGCCGCAATATAATCGGCCTCTTTGCTGCGTATATGCCATCTATATCTTGTTGATTCATGCTCTTGAACCACGCAACCGTGCGTGGGTTTCCGATTCCTTTTGCAATGTGCGGTGCGGACTGCTATCATCCCGATCATATCACAAGAGGCAAGCCCATAAGATTTTGTCAAGCCATTTTAGCAGGCAGCGGCATGAGGCGCAAGCATACTATTGCGAAAGCGATACTTTCAGCGGAACCATCAGGAAACTACCGGTATTCTTGGAATAAGCGAGGAGGTTCCAGTATACTTAGCAAACGATTGTTGCGCCGTGAAGGGCCGCAACCTGGAAATGCTGTTCCCGTGCGGTATTGTTGTACGCATAAATTAAGGCGGGAATTGCCCGCGATGTATGTTGTTCACGCTTTGACGCGCTGGACTCTATGGATTATCACGGGCTTATGTATCGTCCCGGCACACGAAAGCGTGAGCAGCGTACCATAAATAACTTCTTGTTTTTGATCACAGTTTCTGAGCGATCAGATGTTAACGAAGCAGGCGCAATCACGCCTGGGAGAGAAACTCATGAAAAAAGGTTGTTTAATAGTTCTTGCTGTTGTTGCGGTACTATTGCTTGCTGTGGCTATTTCCGGGATGGTGGCGCTTCGGATAGCCAACGAGAAGGTTGGCTGGCGTCTGGCGTCAGAAATCTCCCATGAAGATTTCGCCACTACTGAAACGCGGATTCGGTTGGTCGTCAGGCCCGAGTTGCTCACCCCCTACTTGATAGATTTTATTCCGGAAGACGTGGGTGTTCCCACCGCCGGCTTTGAACTTGTGGAGGTATTGCATCATATCATCCCGCGCGAGGTTGCGGTGCTTGTGCGTTCCGATGTCATCGCACGGCAGATGCGCCTGACCTTGTTTATTAACGAAAAACGCGGCGGCCCACTTATTGAAAGGCTTGTCAACGACGCCAACCCCTTCGCCCAAGTCACGCAAATCGCGTGGACATCAAACGGAATTGAACTACGCGAACGGGGCACACTGGTTGCGGAAGGGTACCTGCCCATTCCCGGCGATGTAGAAACCGAACTGCTGGAGATTTGGCCGACGCGCGCTCAACAACCCGCCGCCGCAATTGAAGGCGGAAACCACGCGGAACTGGTCATAGATAATCATAACGGCGACATCCTGGCCCTGGCAGCCGCCATTGCAGTAGCCGCCGGCGAAACGTGGAATGATGTACGTCAGGAGCAGATGGCGGACATGGTCGTTACCATTATCGAAAGCATCCATGTAGCGCGACTGGCGGCCAATAT
>SLFT01000156.1 GCA_007124105.1 Candidatus Hydrogenedentota bacterium
ATCTGATGCCCTCCTTGTGTGTATACACCATTCCAGCGCAGCAAATGCGCTCCCTGGGCCGCCATGGCGGCATTTCGGGCATTTTTGACGGCAATAATTCTATATATGGTGTTTGCTGCGGATGTTTTGCTGATTCCATACAATATGTTGTGCCGCCTGCCCCCTTACTGCTTTTGAAATCAAGTAGTTACCCCAAAAAAATGCTTGACAATCAGGTTGCGTTGTGGTAAACTATGGATCGTTAGTGGAAGATTTATGGTATGAAAGTGGAATCTTTGCATGTACTTTGGCGAAACACATACAGCGCTCGATGATAAGGGACGGCTTGCCGTACCTGTTCAGTTCAGACGCATCATGCAGGCAATGGACCATGACACATGGTTCATTACGCGTGGCTACGACAATGCGCTGTTCCTGTACCACAAGGAGCGGTGGGACAGGTTGTTGAAGCATGAGGTGCCTGGGGCAACGCTTGATCCGCGCATTATGGATTTCCGGCGTTTTTTCCTGGGCGGCGCCGCCAAGGCAAAACTTGATCGCCAGGGCCGTCTGCTGATCCCGCAATATTTACGCGATTACGCGGCCATCGAACGCGAGGGCGTTTTGCACGGGGTCGAAGACCATCTTGAACTATGGAGCAATACGGGTTGGCGCACATTTCATGAGCGTCGGATGCCCGATTACAAGGAAATGGCAGCGGACCTTTTTGGGAGTTACGTGAGGACGGCTGCCCAACAATCGGAGGAAACAAGCGATGCTGAAAGTTGAACGGCTGGACAGTGGCACAGTAACGACATTGCGCGCCTCGGGCGAAATTGACGGCAGCGGCGCGAACGAGTTGCGCGACGCCATCAAGGCATGTGTGGCGGAAAAGCGTTATCGCCTGGTGCTTGAGTTATCGGGAGTGCTGTTTTTGAGTTATATGGGCGCGGGCGTCCTGGTGGAAGGGTTGGGGTTGACGCAAACTTTCCACGGCGACATCAAGCTCGCGTCCATGAATATCCAGAGCCGTCGTTTATTGAGCATGATGGGCCTGGGGCATATATTTGAATCGTACGCGTCGGAACTGGCGGCGGTACAAGGGTATAAGCAGGAAGCGGCCTGATTGATTCACTGCCGGGTTCGCCTGCGCATGATATGAACGTATCGGTTTAAGGAACACGAGCCATGCCCCCTGCTTCGGAGTCGCATGTGCCGGTAATGGCGGAGACGGCGCTTGAACTGATGCGCATCCGCCCTGACGGCGTTTACGTGGACGCGACATCGGGCGCGGGCGGTCATGGCGCGCGCATCGCCGCGAAACTGCGCGGCGGACGCTTGATATCCCTGGATCGCGATCAGGAAGCGGTAACGATGAGCGCTGCGCGTCTGGCGCCTTATTCGTGCGCCACGGTAGTCAAGGCGAATTACAGTGATCTTGATGAGGTGTTGCGAGACGCAGGAATCGCGGCATTGGACGGCGTCCTCTTCGATCTGGGCGTGTCCAGTATGCAGTTGGACACGGCGTCGCGCGGCTTTTCATTTCAAGCGGACGGTCCACTGGACATGCGCATGGACAACAGCGCGCCGACGGACGCGCAAGCGTGGCTCGCGGGCGCTTCCCGCGAAGAGATATACAGCGCGTTGCGCGACTATGGCGATGTCGGCCCGGCAGGGCGTATTGCAGACAAGATACGCGCGCGCGTTGCTTGTGGGCAGATGACGCGTACATCGGATTTGGCAGCGGCGGTGACGGAAGCGCTCGATTTTGTATCGGGTACGCCGGTGGAAGTACGAACAGTATTTCAGGCGATACGCATGGCCGTGAATGAAGAGTTGAAGCATTTGGATGCGGGGTTGCGCCAGGCGGGCGCGAAACTTGCGCCGACGGGCCGTATTGTGGCGATTACCTTTCACAGCGGCGAAGACCGGGTGGTGAAGCAGTTGTTTCGCGCGTGGACGCGCCCCGAGGTGCGGTTGGCGCCGGATGGCCGCGTAAAGGAAAAACGCGCGCCCACAATGAAGTTGGCGACCAGAAAACCGGTGCTGCCGACAGCCGACGAAATAGCGCGTAACCCGCGGAGTAAAAGCGCGAAAGTACGCGCGGTGGAACGAATACTTTTCGCAGCAGCGAAAGGTCAGGAGGACATAAATGCGGCGTATTAGCAGAATAGAACGACGACGTTTACTGACGGGATGGATCAAATGGGCGCTGTTGCCTGCGATCCCATTCTGTGTTCTCTTTTTTGACGCCTGGTTGAATATACAGGTTCGTTACAAGGATTATGAGCTCAACCAACTGAATGTGGAACGCCGTCAGCTGAACGAGGAACTGGACATGGCGCGCACCAGGGAAGCGAGCCTCAGCGGTGTGGACCATCTTACGGTCATGGCGGAAAAGCTAGCGTTGTCCCCGCCGCGTTCCCAGCCATTCACGACCATTGCCTACCGTGAAGTGCCTCGTCGCATTCCCGTGATGAATCTGGCCCAGGTACAAATCGGGTCGTCCCGGCCCGAATTCGTAAATTTTGTGTCGCCCATGCCGAATGCGCCAACATCAGAATCCATCCCCTATCCCCATGGCGCGCCGCTGCTTGCGCCGTTGACGCCGCCCGAGGAAACAATAACGCTCGGCGCAACGTCGCCGGGAACGCCTGCTGCGCCTGCGGAGCAAAACAAGTCGGAGTCAATGCAACCTTATAGCAATGCTTCGTATATATATGAGGATACAGATATGTCGCTGCTGACTGTGGAAGATATGCTGACCAGTTTATAGTTGACTCTTTGGAACTGTTCAGCAAGGGTTCACACAGGCCGGCTTCTAATACCAGAATAGAGTTTTCCGGTGGGTTCCGCTTCGTTTCACCCACCCTACAGAATCGGAAATTTTGATTCAAGAAGGCATCCTGCTGGACAGCAGGCAGCGGCAGACCGCGCCGGGCAGTTGCGATTTGATTTTATGATGCGCTGAATATGATCGCGAACAAATCGGCTGATGAACACAACAATGCGTATTGTCAACAACCCATCGGGTGTTTAGTATGGGCATAGTCAAGAGATGGAAACAGAATCCCGCACAAGGCCTGGATTTTACGCCCACAGCGGAGCATAGAAACCGTATCTGGTGGGTGAATCTAGCCTTTTTTATTGGATGCGCGGCCATTCTGCTGCGTCTTGGACACCTGCATCTGACGCCCAGCGCTAAGCTGTCGGAAGAAGACGCGCGTCATGTTGGCCGTATGAACATCGAGATACCGCGCGGCGAGATTTTCGATAGAAACGGACTGGTCCTGGCTACCAGCACCGAAGTGCCCTCGATTTTCGTTGATCCACGTCGGGTAGAGGAACCCCTCGCGCTGACAAATTATATCAGCATGCAGCTGGGTATACCCGAGGACGACGTGTTGGACCGACTTGCCCGGACAGATGCGCAAGGCCGCGTTCGCAAAATGAATACCATTAAACGTTGGGTCACGGATGTATCCGAGCGTGAACTGGCGGCGCTGAAGGCGTTCAGCAATGATGCCGTCATCATCCAGAATGAACCGGTACGCTATTATCCGCACGGCGACAGCGCCTCGCACTTGCTGGGTTTTGTGAACCGCGCGGGCGAAGCCAGTGAAGGACTCGAGCTCGCTTTCGACCAGCATCTGCGCAGCGAATCAGGCGTGTTGCTGGCGCGCAAGGACCACGGCCGCCGACTGTTGCCCTCCGGGCTGCTGGCCTATGAAGCGCCCAGGGGCGGCGAAATGGTGCAGCTGACCCTTGACATCAACATACAGCACACCCTGGAAGGGGCCCTTGACCAGCGTATGGAGGAAGTGGGCGCGGCGGCGGGACTCGGCATCATCATGGAAGTGCATAGCGGCGCCATATTGGCGCTTGCCAGCCGACCCGCTTTTGATCCCAACCAGTATGACGCATACCCCGCGGAAATGCGCAAGAATCGCGCCCTGCTTGATGTATTCGAGCCAGGCAGCGTATTCAAGATTGTTACCGGCGCAGCCGCGCTTGAACACGGACTGGTGACGCCGGAAACACTGATAAACTGTGAAAACGGATCGTTTAACCCCTATGGCCACCGCATCCGCGATTTTTACAGGCTGGGTGTGGTTCCCTTTCAAGAGGCCTTCGAGCAGTCCAGTAATATCGCCTTTATCAAGCTGGCGGCGTTGCTTGGCGCTGAACGCCTGGAAGAATGGATACGGCTCTTCGGTTTCGGCGAACGCACAAGTCCCGGTTTCCGCTTTGAAAGCCGCGGCCTGTTCCGACCGCGCAACGAGTGGTCGCGGTTGTCCATGGGCTCGTTGCCCATGG
>SLFT01000150.1 GCA_007124105.1 Candidatus Hydrogenedentota bacterium
CGCCGCCGCCGCAGCCACCGGAATAACGGCATCGTCTCTATAAAAGCCCAATGCCACGTTGCCATCCTGTTCATATCGGCTTATACGCATAACCATCCTTTCTTCTGTTATATCACGGTCTACTCAGCCTGGCCGACGCTATACGCGCTCCCTATCAGAAAATTTACCAACTCGTCAATGGACGTCGCGGCATCAGCCCCGGTACTGCGGTCAGATTTGGAAAGGTCTTAAATGTTTCTCCTGACTTCTGGATAAACCTTCAACTGCGTTGCGATTTATATTATGCAATGCAAGAACGTTACAGTGCGAACACCAACACCGCTAACCCGCATATTCCACCAGGTTTCGTCGCAAACCTAGAAAAAGTGCGCCAGCCATAGTCACGGCTACAAGTCGCCGGCTCTTACGACAAAATACTGCGCTTCGGGACCTTGCTCCTCGTCTATCCTGATTTCAACATTATAGAGGGAAGTGTCGCCCAGCAATATATCGTAGCGTACACGCGAAACATTACGCGGTACGGGCACAGAACCGTACCCTTCCGGCAACTCTCGTTCACCGTATACCAAGTCAGCCTGGTCGGGATGCGAGGCGCGCACCGCCAGTCCCGCCGCTTGCACCGCCGTCACCGTTCCCGTTTCAAGACTTTCAATCCATGCCGCGATATCGGCGCCTTCGCGCTGTTTGTTGCCGAAGTCAGTGGCAACCCGCCAATCCTCTGTAGCATATACATACACACCCACATCAACCCTATCACTCATCTCTGCGGGTGGCGGAGCCGCTGGCTCGTTGACAACCGTTCCAGTTGGCGTCGCACCCTGTGGCTCCTGAGGTGGTGGCGCAAACAAGTACAATCCGAGTCCGGCAACCAGACACAATACGGCAACACCGCCCAGAACAAGACGGTTGTGCTGCATTACCAGTTGTCCAAACGACATGCCTTTTGGTTGTATCGTAGTGGAAGCGTTTGTGATACTGGCGTCATTTTCGGATATAACAGTAGCAGGCGCGTCTTCCGCGGCCTTTGCGGATTGTTGCCCCATCATGGTTACAGTAGAACCTTCGATGACCGCGTCGCCGGTTTTCGCTTTCTGCGGCAGTTCCTGTGGCCCCGCGCCCGGCGGGGCGATGCCCACCACCGTCTCCTGAGTAGAGGTTGCCTTGCCCAGGATCAAATCCATGTTTGGATTGTCTTTCAAGCCTTCCTTGAGCGCCAGCGACATGGCGTATCCATCAGGATAACGGTCCTGCGGCTTTTTTGACAATGCCCGCATAACAGCCTCGCCAAGCGCTTCAGGCACCAGATAATTTAACTCGTGGGGGGACGCCGGTTCGCTTTTCAGTATGTGATGCATGATAGTTGTCAACGCTTCGCCGGAAAAAGGTTTTTCGCCCGTCAACATTTCGTAAAGAATAATGCCAAGAGCAAACAAGTCGGAACGGGCGTCAACACGTTGGCCCATGAACTGTTCCGGACTCATGTAGCTGGGCGTACCGATTATAGCGCCTTCCTGGGTGAGCGTCGAGTCGTGTGTGCGCGCAATGCCAAAATCCACCACTTTAATGAGCCCCTGGTCAGGAACAAAAATATTGGCCGGTTTCACGTCGCGATGCACAACGCCCTGATCATGCGCGCAGGTGAGCGCGTCGCATATCTGGACGCCATAATGCACCACTGTTTGTACGTCAAATCGGCGCTGCTCCTCAATTATTGTATTGAGGTCCTTCCCTTCCAGGAACTCCATGGCAATATAGGCGATCCCTTCTTCTTCACCCACATCGTAAATAGTGATGATGTTGGGATGGTTCAGAACGCCCGCCGCGCGCGCCTCGCGAAGAAACCGCTCCATCAGTTCTTCCGCCAAATCCGGACGGTCCATCATGTCGCGCCTCGCAGTTTTTATGGCGACTCTGCGCCCAAGCGAAGGGTCTTGGCCTTCATAAACGATCCCCATGGCGCCTTTGCCCAATTCTCGTACAATTTCATAACGTCCCAGTTTCTTGGGAGCTGCGTTATTGCCCATCATACAGGTTCCTTCCTTACTGTGATAATTGTTCCCGGATGGCATCCATCCAGTTTTCGACACGTAGCCGGTCGGCGGCGTCAGGCGCAGCGGCGAGGTAGCGCTCAAATGCATCGTAAGCTTGTTCCCAATCGCTTTCCTGAACATAGGTGATGGCAAGATTATAGAGGGCATTGGTATAAAACGCGTCCAGGGAAATTGCCTGCTTGTACATCTCGATAGCGGCTTCGCGCGCGCCCGCGTTCCGATAGGCCTCGCCGAGATCGTTATAGGTCTGCGGCGCGTCAGGAAGCAATCGAACAACTTCTTCAAATATCGTGGCCGCGTCGTTATAGGCGTCATCTTCCATGTACAGGCGGCCCAGGTTACGTCGCGCTTCAATACTTTCAGGGCGCAGCGCAAGCGCCCGCTGATAGGCCTGTGTTGCCGTCTGCCCGCTATTGGCGTTGCTGGCGGCCACGCCGAGATTGAACCATGCCTCGTAAAACTCAGGGAGCAACTCCACCGCGCGCCGATAATAGATTTTCTTGGTCTCCGCATTGGCCGCACGCGTACCGTTGTTATATGCTTCGAGCGCGCGCGACTCGACCTGGGATATATCAGCAACAGGCATCAACTCCTGCTCGCGCGTGTCTGTGGGCAATCTCGTCTGATAGGCGCCGTACCGTTCAAGCATGGAATAAGCGTTGTTTATGGGGATCACGATGGTAGCCCAGCCTTGTTCTTCAAGAACGCCCATAATCACCCCCACAACCTCGCCGCTCACGTTAAACACAGGGCCTCCGCTTGAGCCAGGCGCGGCGGTAAGTTCCGCCTGAATGACCGGAAACCCCCGGTAACTTCGATTGGCATTGGCAACAATGCCTGATGCAACGGAAAAATCAAGATTCACCGGCGTGGCAATGGTTACCAGGGTGGCGCCGGTGCGCAAGGTATTTGCGTCGCCCAGCCGCGCGGCCACCGATAGCGGTTGGGACGCGCGCAATAAGGCCAGTTCTCGTTCCTTGTCCGTCTCCAGAACGGACAAGGAAAATGTTGTGCCATCCGATTGACGGGCCGTCAACGTTTCCACATCACTCACCTGATGCGCCGTTGTAAGCACCAGTCCGTCCCGATGCACCACGCACCCACTGCTCTGGGTACTGCTGCCATCTGCGCGAACTCCCTCTATAACAAGCACAACAGGCTCGTTTTGCGCCACCAGCGCTTCTATTGAATCGCCCCGGGCGTTAGCGCCCGAGCAAAGAACGAACAACATGCACCCGCAATAGGGCAATACGTTTACATAACCGTTTTTTAACATAGTTGCGCAGCTCCGAGTTCCCTGCTAACAGGAAGTCCATTGGCGCCATTATACCATCTTTAACAAGATGATATTCACCGTTATGGGCTATAGTAATTCCAGGTCATCTTCAAGCGACGGTAATGGGGATTATTCCACAATCGTTCATGACCGGGTCGGGGATTGGGCGCCCCATTGTGATAAATACGCAGTTCATTTTCAGCAACAACCAGTATTTCCTCGCGCCAGTCGCCGGACACATCCGCCACATACAGTCTTGCCGCCTCGACTGGAAAGCGTTCGACAAAAACGCCTGTCAACGGCTCGAATATCGCCACGTCGCCCGCTTTGTGACGCTCCGTGGCCACCGCCAACTGCTTCTCTTCTCCAGTCCAATGGATGGGGACAATTACCTCGACGCCGCTCACCGTCCAATTCTCCGGCGCTGTTTCCGACAACTCATAATGGGCTATCAGCGCACCCTGCGCGTCAAAGACGAAAGGTTTTTGATATTCATTGTAGCGGCTGCGATTCCATATCTCCTTTCCTGGGCGTTGGGGATCGAAATTACCCACAGCCATATTTTGTGGTTCCTGGTTATGAAAATCCGCCTCCCAAATCAGGCCTTCATGATTGTACAAAAAAACGCGTTGCGGCCCCCCCTCCTCCACGGCGACCACTTGCAAGCCTTCAATGTCCGGGCGCACCTTGGCCGCCGTTATGGCGTCTATATGACCACGCAAGGGGACCTTGTACAACAGGTCGCCTTTGTGGTCAATAATGTCGCCGCCCAACACTTCATCTCTGCCATCGCCGTTTATGTCGGCAACTCGCGCGCCATTATGGGCGCAGGTGAGAAAATCATCCCGGCGCCAGAGCGGTTCATAACGGCCCTGTCGCAAATCACTGATGGCATGGGCAGACAGATAATGACCCACACGGTAACCGTCCCTGTTTGTGGCCTGAAGAAGCAGGTCATGGTC
>SLFT01000354.1 GCA_007124105.1 Candidatus Hydrogenedentota bacterium
AACTACATTATTATCACCGGATCGCTGACAGCGGCGAACCAGAATATCTGGATGGAGGAAATGGAACAATACCGACAGGAACGGTATCCGGACATGGTCAACTTAACGCCAACGCCTATCGCGCCCGGCGAAGACCAGGCGCGGGCAACCCAGATGGCCGCGGATGCGCTGACAACCTACACCGATCTGGACGGCATCTTTGCCATCACCTCGGTGGCGTTGCCCGGCGCTGCCGAAGCGGTGCGCCGCGCGGGCGCGGCAGACACCGTTTTCCTGACGGGGCTGGCCACGCCCAACGACATGCGCGAATACGTAAAAGACGGAACGGTCAAGCGTTTTGTTCTGTGGAACCCGGTAGACCTGGGATATCTCGCTGTGCAGGCCGCCGTGGCGAGCGCTCGCGGTGAACTGACGCCAGGTATGACGTCTTTTCACGCAGGGCGTTTGGGGGAAGTGGCTGTGACGGGCGACGAGATTTTGTTGGGATTGCCTACGATTTTTGATGCGGACAACATTGACGCATTTGATTTTTAGGCGCAACATCTCCCTGCCATAATACGGACGGAACATCCTTGCGCTAACTCGCAGGCGGTTGCGCATCAGCCCCGTCTATGGCCTGGCAAACCCGGAACACTCCCGCTGCACGCAAAAGCGCTGTCACAAACCGCAACACAAACTCGAACGCTGATTATGCTGGCGGCAATACTTACCACAGGAACAAATACGCCTTTGCACTTGTCGCGCCGTCAGAAAAGCGTTGCTGGACTACATGCGATAAACCGAAAGCGCCTGTGACTGGAACCTGATGCCGCCCAGGATGCGCAATTCGCAGCCTTAAATCTGATTCACACCAGATGTTTATGGTTCAGTGATGGCGGGAACAATAGGCGGCATTCCGTCGTCGAATTCGATGCGCAACTCCGCTTCCATGGCCGCTTCGGTAACCTCATTGACAATTTCCAGCGGCGCGTTGGGATGTTTTCGAATCACAACGGTTACCGGCATATTGCGCGGCGCATCAAAAAATATTTCGCGTAGTTCCCTCAAACTGACATTCTGTCCGCCGGTGTGGAGGTGTCCCTGTTGCCCGATGGACACGCCAATTTCATTCTTGCCGTCAGAGCTACGGTGCCGCAGCCGATCCAGAAATCCTTTTTGTTCCTGGCGTTGGGCGTCGGCGATTTCCTGGTCAGCCCGCGCGACCAGCACCGACTCCGGCATGGTGCTTTCGTCCACAATGGTGGTGGTAATAAAAATCAACAGCGTACTGTTCTCAGACACACGCCTTGGGTTTCTGAACAGCGCGCCAATCAGCGGCAGATCGGCCAGCAGCGGCGTCCGCGTTGTAGCATGACTGGTGCGGTCGCGCCGCAATCCACCCAACACAATGGTGTCGCCTGAGTTCACCCGCACCTGGGTGTCGGCGCGACGCACAGTTTTTTCAGGAACAGTGCGCGACAAATCGTCCACCACAATCTGCTTGTCCGTGAACGTGCTGTCCTCGGCGCTGATGTCAAGCAAGATGTTGTTGTCCTCGGTAATACGCGGGAATACGGACAGAATCGTACCCACGTCCATGAATTCCACGCGACTGCTGGCTGTGCTGCGCCGATAAGGATCAGTCGTCCCGGTAGTGCCGCCGAAACCATATCCGCCGTAACTGGGATAAGCGGAACCAGACACGTAGGGCACCCGTGTGGCGTTCTCAAACAAGGCCTCTTCGCTGTCCTGCACCGTGACGCGCGGCGAAGAAAGTATGGTCGCCTTCCGCTGCTTGTCCAGATAATCCAGGGTCATGGCAATACTACTGCCGCGATACCGGTCTATAATGGGCGCACCCGAAATATCCGTCAACAATGGGCGCGTAATATTTCCAGACTCATCCAGCTGCAACGCGCCGTAGCGCGGCACTGCGTAGGGCAAGCGGCCACCGCTGGCAATTTGTCCCTCACCTTGCGGGCCGGCGATGGCGTCCGCGCCGCTGCCGCCGTGAACGGCAAAAGGCGAACCCTCAAGATTCGCGAAATACGACCAGTTCAAGTTGAGAGCGCGTTCTATCTCGGTACTGACCTCCACAACGTGCGCCTCGATAAGCACCTGGCGCCGCCTCACATCCCAAACCGCAATCAATTTATCAATCTCATCCAGTCGCGAGGGCAATCCCGTCACAGTAACCTGGTGCGCATCTTCGTTTACCACAATCTGGCCCATCTCGCCGGGGATATACGCTTCTATCTGGTCCGCAATGAAGTCCGGATAGGCGTATTTGATCACCCAGGTACGTGTTTCCAAAGGCTGATCAAGGGTCTCGATGGTTTGCGCGATCCGCTCGACCCGCGACGGCAAGTCGGTTACAATAATCGTGTTAAAGCGCGGGTCAACCTGTATCATGCCGCGCTCCGTAATCATCGCCTCGATGCTGTCCACAATATCTTCAGCGTTTACATGGGCAATATAGAATGTTTCAGATTCAACAGGACGGTCAAGGCGGGCGACGGTTTCGCGCATCTTTTCCAGAATAGCGGGCTTATCCCATACAAATATCTGGCCTGTGCGTATATCAGACAAAATACTGCCGCTGGGCGACATCGAAGCGGCGAGCACGGTCTCAATATCCGGCAGTTCCGCGTGCTCGATTGTGAATTCCGCTTTACCCTGGGGCACATCAATATCCGCTACAAGACGCACCATTTCCTGAATATTGTCTTCCGTATCCCACACATAGATATTGCTCGTCCGTTCGTCCGTAATTGCGCGCCCCGTGGCTGAAAGCAGCGTGTTGATAAGCGATTCAACATAATTTACCTCTGCGTGGCTCACCTTGAACTCGTGGGGTTTGGACTTCCCGTATTCGCGTTCCAGAAATTCTTCCACGGGCATAACCCGCAACAGGTTCTTTTCTTCATCAAACTCATAGTATATTTTGTGAAACTTGAGTACCTCCAACGCATCACGCGGCGAAGTGTCCGACAGCCAGAAGCGCAGGCGGATATCCTGCAACAACGGAGATACCAGCATATTCCAATTGGTGGCCAGGTTGATGGCGCTCAGGAACTCGTGAAGTTCCATGGGGCCTTCCAGGAAAAGCTTTTCGCCTTCGTCCGGCACCTCGCCATACACCACCTGGCGCTCGAGAACTGGCTCGAAGACGCCTTGTCCCGAACGCGTCACGGCGCCCACTTCCCCTCGCGTGAATGACGCGCCGCCGTCTGTCGGGCCCGCGCCGCCGATAGTTCTGGGTGTGGCGCCCGGTCGGTCCCGCCCTTCAGCAGGATCACGGCCCGGACCACGGTCCTCGGCCGCCGCTTCCGCCGCTGTGGGGCGACGGGGCGACGGACGCTCGGGCGTCTCTTCGGCAGTTTCTCTGCCGCGGGCGCGGTCTATACGCTGTCTGACGCTTGATGCTTCACGGGGGCCGGGGGGTGTGGATTCTTGTTCGTCTCGACCCCGAGCGGAGCGGGTCGTAATCGAGCGCGTCTCCCGATCACTGTCGCCTGCATCTTCAGGCGGCCATGGCAACCCCGAAGAGGGCGCGGGGCGCACACGCGGCGCGGTCGGCGTCTGACCCTGGGCCGCGGCGGACAGAGCAACCGCGGTAAGCAGCACGATACAAACCATGGCCTTTAGCGGTCGTATTGTTAAACAACCCATTATATACCTTTCAGAAACAGGATTTCGTTGCCGCCTCTCGTTATTTCGCTGATTTTCTGTAAGTGGTACGGCATATCCTTATTCAACGCCCTTGCGTTAAGTATTCAATCTTCATTCTCACAGAACCTGCCCTCAACCACGCACCGCTGTAAAGGGATGAACGATTCATAAACATCAAAAAAGCGACGCGGCGTTGAGCGCGGCCTCATAAACAGGTATCACACCCACTAGATGCCACCTATTTTACATCATTACGTACATTGCTCACAACCCGACGACAACGTCATGGTGAAGGCATCTTACGAACACCCGGATTTTCAGCGTAGCCTCAAGCGCCTGCGCAGCGAAGTATTGTCCGTCCCCACCCATGATGTCAATAGAAATCGCAACTGTTCAGCACGGCCTACTACTACCCGCATCTGTACCGAGGCCGCCATAAACAATGAAAAGGCGCGCACGGCGTCGTCTGACACGCCGGAGGTTGTCCGACCGCGCCCGACAACCTACGACAGCAACGTAGCATCCAGAAAAGCGCCATCGTATAGGAAGCGTCTGCATCACAACAGCCGTCTTTATCGTCGCAGCAGTGTATGTGTCAGTGTCTCATTTCCTTCTCTCCAATGGTACGTGAAAAGCAC